>JANJXE010000070.1 GCA_024709185.1 Paludibacter sp. | reverse complement strand
ATAAACAGCTTTTTCACATGATCGACAAGATGCAGATCGTAGAGGTTAACGAAGAACAAATTGCACCTTACATGACTCAGATTATGAAACAGCTTGAGTACCTGGATAAAACCGAATTACTGAAACGCTTTGTATCGCTTGAGTTTAACCGATTCCTCGATTATTACAAAGATTCGGAAGACCTCAACTACCACGAGAAAGAACGCGGTATACGTGGTGATCGTGATGGCAGGGAGGATCGTTCGGAGCGTGGTAGTCGCGAAGACCGTGGCGATAAATCGTTCCGCAGAGGTCAGAAAGTTCGCTTAAAAGTAAACCTGGGCAACCGCGAAGGTATCAATCCAAAGCGTTTGTTAGGAATTATCAACGATATTGTAGGAGATAAAACCATCAGCGTTGGCGATATCGAAGTAACCAATAAATTCACCTTCTTCGATGTATTTGCCGATCAACTTGATAAAGTAGTCGACTCCTTTGCACAACAAAAAGAGATAACCCTGGCAGCCGCCCGTGAAAGCAATGGTTATCAGGAAAAAAGCAGTTCGTCGAACTACAGAGGTCGCGAACGCAGTACCGACCGAAAAAAACCAGCTTACAACGAACGTGAAAAAAGCCGCCGGCCTTCTTCTTCTGCCCGTTCATCAGAACGCTCAGGAGGCGATAAACCCTGGCGCAACCGAAGATAGAGATTTCTTTTATTGTTTAATCTTATAAATAATCAGTGTATGAGAAAATTCTTGTTTTTGATGACAGTGGCAGTAAGTACCATGACTTACGCACAGACAAATCTGCAGTTGCACTACGATTTCGGAGCCGGGCGTAATTACCTGACCTCCACCATCGAGCGTTTCAAACCCGATGCAAAGGGAAGTACCTTCTTTTTTGTCGACATGAATTACAACGCTTCAGGTCCAACCGAAGCCTATTTCGAGATTGCCCGCGAACTGAAGTTCTGGGATGGCCCGGTTTCGGCTCACATTGAGTACAATGGCGGCTTGCATGCCGAAAGCGGAATGAATTTTCAAATTAACAATGCTTATTTACTGGGTGCCACTTACAGCATGAACAGTCAGGACTTCTCGAAAGGCCTTTCTCTGTCGGCTATGTACAAGAATATTCAGGGAAATGCTTCACCGCATAATTTTCAGCTTACAGCTGTTTGGTACATGAATATGCTGAAAGGCAAAGTGTCGTTTACGGGATTTGCCGATTTCTGGAAAGAAAAGAACGGATTTCTGTCGACCGATTATGTATTCCTGAGCGAACCCCAGTTATGGTACAACATCAACAAAACCCTTTCGGTGGGTGGTGAAGTAGAACTGGGTTATAACTTTGCAGGCGTTGCCGGTTTCAAAGCCTGTCCTACTCTCGCAGTTAAGTGTAACCTCTAATACATCCAATTATGCTCGAGAAATTCTTTAAACTAAAAGAAAACGGCACCAATGTGCGTACCGAGGTGATAGCTGGTTTTACCACCTTCCTCACCATGGCCTATATTCTGGCGGTTAATCCCTCCATTCTTGCAGCTACCGGAATGGACCAGAATGCACTGTTTACAACTACAGCTATTGCAGCGATTATTGGAACATTAGTGATGGCGCTTTGGGCAAAACTGCCTTTTGCACTTGCACCTGGAATGGGCTTAAACGCCTTTTTTGCGTTCTCTGTTGTTCTGGGAATGGGACATAGCTGGCAATTTGCATTGACAGCCGTTTTAATCGAAGGTGTAATTTTCATCTTACTTACTTTGTTCAACGTTCGTGAAGCCATTGTGGATGCCATACCAGCTTCGATCCGGACTGCAATTAGTGCGGGTATTGGTTTGTTTATAGCCTTTATCGGACTCCAAAACGCCGGTATTGTGGTGAATAACGATGCAACTTTGGTTGGTCTAGGCGAAATCACTACCGGCAATGCACTACTGGGTATTATTGGTCTGTTGATTACTGCTGTGCTCGTAGTTAAAAAAGTCAAAGGCGATTTATTAATCGGGATTCTCTTAACCACAATAATAGGTATTCCACTGGGAATTACTCAGCTTAAGGGTTTTGTAAGTGTACCTCCATCTATTGAGCCAATTTTCTTCCAGTTCGAATGGAAAGAAATTTTCACTTTTGATATGATGATAGTGGTGTTTACCTTCCTGTTTGTTGATATTTTTGACACATTGGGTACTTTGGTCGGAGTTTCTACCAAAGCAGGAATGCTGGATAAAGACGGAAAGATTCCGAATGCAAAAAAAGCGTTTATGGCTGATGCAATTGGAACCACAGCCGGAGCGATGCTCGGTACCAGCACAGTAACTACGTATGTAGAAAGTGCGGCTGGTGTTTCGGAAGGCGGACGCACCGGACTGACCGCTCTGGTAACAGCAATTGCATTTGGTATAGCGTTGTTCCTGTCGCCTGTATTCCTGGCCATTCCGGGAGCTGCAACAGCGCCGGCATTGATCCTGGTTGGTCTGTACATGCTTTCACCTATCCGTGAACTAAACTTCGACAACTTTGCGGAAACGATACCTGCTTTCATCACTATCATTGCAATGCCGCTTACTTACAGCATCGCCGAAGGGATTACGCTGGGTGTACTGAGCTACGTATTTATCAATCTGCTGGCAGGAAATGTGAAGAAACTATCAGTAAGCATGTATATTTTAGCAATATTATTCATACTGAAGTATATATTTATCTGATTTTTAAATATTTCTTACTACTGAAACCGGAATTTGGTATCCATGCCTTATTCCGGTTTTTTTTACCATTTCACCTGCACTGTAACTGCAAAATTACGGGGTAAGGCCGGATAGAAATATCGGGGTGCTCTTCCTGAAAAAGTTGGAGCATTGATTAGTATCATAGAAGCATACTGTTCGTTAAAGATATTTTGTACCGATAGTGAAGTGTTAAATACCAACTTTCCGGTCAAAGTTCCCTCGTATCGCAACCCTGCATCAACAGTATTCCAGTCTTTAACTTCCACTGTATTGGCATCATCGGCAAACTGGCTGCCTATGTACCGGTAAACAATGTTAAACTTTAACTGATGTGGCAATCTGACAATTAGTTCAGAATGAACCTGCGAGCGAGGAATTCCGGGCAGATGATTTCCGGTATATTCACTACCTTCGTTGGTAAAACTCCGAAAGCGGTTTTCCGACAAGGATGCAGAAAGTGAATACTCTAACCATTGAAAGGGATGGTAACGTAGTATCCCTTCCAGTCCTTTCAATAGTGAACTTCCGGCATTCGCTCCGTAAAAAACATCTTCAGAAGGACGCATGGTGACTAACAAATCGTCGAGAAATATTGTATATAACGAGCCCTGAACTGCTAGTTTGGAATTGAAAAGCCAGGACTTAAAACCCGCATCCACGGTCCAACCCTGCTCGGGGCGTAAGGCAGCATTCATCATGCCATCAGAGCCCAGACTTTCTTCAACAGTTGGAGTTGAAAAACCATGTCCAACCGAACCATACACTAGAAGCTGATCGGAAACTTCATACACAATGCCGGCCATCGGTGAAACGATAGGCTTTCCTGAAAAACGATCGGATGAAACTGCTGGCAAATGATGGTTCAACTGGTATGCAGTTAAATTTATATTAGCAGCTAACGATAAGCGAAGTTGATCGTGTGGTTTTACTTCCATACTAAGGAAACCATTCAGGTGACTTCGCAGTTCCTGAGCATCCGTTAACACTGTATGACTTGTATTGGCCATGGTTTGCCAGCTATAGCGCTCTGTCAGACCTTCCATTCCGATAGCTGCAATAAGTCCGGGAGTCGTATACCGCAAACTTTCCTGAAAGGAAAATGTAACCGACTCATCGTCAAGAATATTAAACGGACGCAGTTCGTATTGATCATACCTATTCGTTGTAAGCAACAACGTATTCGTCCAACGCGAATGGATGGGAGTTTCGAGTCGAAGTCCGGCCAGCACCCGCTTGTATTCCTTGTATCCTTTTACCGCCAGCCAGTTGGGTGCAGCCGACCCGGGTGAAGTGCGAAATGTGTTTTCATCAACCGAACTGGGTGTAAACGCCTTTACATCGCTCAGCATTAGCATGTACTTTAACTCTCCAAGCTCTGACAAGTATTGCTCGCCGGTAAGCAAACCTGAAGTTCGCTCAAATGCACTGTTTTCACGAAAACCTTTACCACTAAGCCGTGCAACAGCTGTCATGAGCTTTCCGGAAGAATAACCAACGGAAGCACTACCAGTGAATTTTAACAAACCAAAACTACCGGCTGTTATACCTGCATCAGCAGAACTGAGCGCAAAACTGCGATCAGTTGAAAGAGGATTATCTGTAGTTGAATGATGATTGAATAGCGAAGTTTTACCTGATTCATTTGAAAAACTGCGTGTTTTAAACCGTACCGCACCTCCCATTCCCCCACCGTACCAGGCCGAATAAGAGCCTTTGGTGATTTCGGCACGTTCAACAAACGATAGCTCAATATCGTCGAAAACAGATGTACCATCACCACCTGTCAATGGTATATCGTTAAGATAAACCCGTGTTCGGTTGGTACCATACTGACTGCGCGAACCGATCCCACGCAAGGTGAGTTTCAGTGTTTGAAAGGTGCCTGATTGCAAATGAACTCCCGGCACAGATGACAATGAAGATGACAAATCGCCGATTAAGTTTAGTTGTAACTGATCCCTTGTCACAAGTTGAACAGGTGCTGCAAGTGAGCGTAGCGATTGCGGATAACGGGCTGTAGTAACCTGTATATCATCAAGTCTCACAGAATCCTGTATTGATATATATTCCTGAGATTGCACTGGCTGTGCACAATATATCACAGTACAAGTTATAAAAGCAAAACGTATTAACCGTAATATTCTGTACAAGAAACTACAAATGAAAATCATTGTTGAAATTCCAATTCTGTTGAAGCAGTTATCATCAGCTTTCACTTTACCGGAACCAGTTTAAACACCTTGCCTATCTTTTCAACCGCAATATAGATATATCCATCCGGTCCCTGAACCACATTGCGGATTCGCCCGATTTTTGGCATCAACCGTTCACGTCCCACAACACGATTATTCTTAATCAGCGTACGTTCAACATACTCAAAACTAAGTGAACCACTCAAAAAATCACCTTTCCAGGCAGGATAACGATCGCTGGTAACACGCGTCAGACTGCTCGGACCTATCGATGGAGTCCAATGGTGGAAGGGTTGTTCCATGCCTGCCTTCGCAGTATCGTTGGTAAAAATAGTGCCATCGTAATTAACCCCAAAGCTGATGACCGGCCAGCCATAATTCAGTCCTCTTTTTACAATGTTTAGTTCATCACCGCCCTTGGGGCCATGCTCATTTTCCCAGATCGTGCCTGTTGATTTTTCGTAGTATAAACCCTGTGGATTACGATGTCCATAGCTCCAGATAGTTTTCATCGCACCGGGTGTATTTACAAATGGATTATCTGCAGGGATGCGCCCGTCATCATAGATTCGGTGCATCTTTCCACAATGATTGGTCAGATCCTGTGCATTTTCCTTACGCCCCCTGTCGCCGATACCAAAGAAAAGGTAGCCATCCTTATCGAAAAACATGCGGCAACCAAAGTGAGCACCGCTATTGGTATCGGGACTCCCGTGAAATATCTTCTCCACCTTGCTCAATTGACCTTTGTCGAGCACTGCCCGGGCAATTGTTGTATTAATTTTGTCAGAAGTTTCCCCATCAGCAAACGAAAGGTAAATCAACTTATTCCTCCTGTAATCTGGATGAACGGTCACTTCCATTAATCCACCCTGTCCCCGGACAACAACAGCAGGCACCCCCGAAATCTCAGTTTGCCGACCATCTTTCACATGATATAATTTGCCCGCTTTTTCGGTTACCAGCATCGAACCATCGGGTAAAAAACCCATACCCCACGGGATATTCATACCACCAGCTACTTCCTCCAGCACAAAACTCAGGTCCATTGAATGTACTTTGTCTTTAATATTAAAAGTAGATGGTAGTACATCGGGCACCTGTGCAACTTCCCGGATAGTGTAAGCAGCCAGTTCACTGATTTCCGAATCAGTCATCGCATTTGCAAATTCAGGCATTCCGATGGCAGGCCTTCCATATTTAAGGGTTGCAGTTACTTCTTTCAGCGAGTTTCCATACACCCATGCACGGGCTGCAAACCGATCGTGATTTTCGCCATGACAACTGGCACAGTACTGAAGATAATTATCGCGCGCACTGCGTGGAAGTTGATCGGGAGCATTTGTGAATGCAGAAACTACCAAAGCAACCGTAGCAGCACCGACCATCAATACAGGTAATAAATTTGTTTTTTTCATGGGAAATATTTTTTCAGAATTGCAGAACGAATATTCATTCAAAAGAGCATTGGTTGGTATTCCTTTTACTAACTGCAAATATATAGAAACCTTCGGCACCGACAATGGTTTCATTGCTTATTCACGAAATTAATGTATCTTTGCAACGCTGATAATCATTACCATCTCCTTATCAGCGTTGAAAATTTATACGACCCTCCCATGAGATTTGATGAACTACCTTTATGTGAACCGGTGCTTGCCGGTCTCGACGCAATGAATTTTACCGAAGCCACCCCGGTCCAGGAACAAACCATTCCCGTTATTTTAAATAAGCAAGACGTAATTGCCTGTGCTCAAACAGGTACAGGTAAAACCGCTGCTTTTATACTGCCTTTGCTGCACAATTTGCAGACAGAGCCTCATGCCGAGGATAAAATAAATGCCATCATTATGGCCCCCACCCGCGAGCTGGCGCAACAAATTGATCAGCAAATGGAAGGTTTCTCCTACTTCACCCCTGTTTCTTCTGTAGCTGTTTATGGCGGAAATGATGCTGCGGCCTGGGATGTACAGCGCAAAGGGCTTCAAAAAGGAGCCGATGTGGTGATTGCTACTCCTGGCCGCCTGCTTTCCCACATTAATCTGTATGATATTGATTTTTCAGAGGTAAAATACTTCATTCTCGACGAAGCCGACCGTATGCTCGATATGGGTTTCTACGATGATATTATGACAGTGGTAAAACGACTACCTGTCGACCGTCAGACCATTATGTTTTCGGCAACTATGCCTCCAAAAATCAGAACGCTGGCCAAAACCATCCTCAATAATCCGGCAGAAGTGAAAATTGCAGTTTCACGTCCTCCCGAAACGATAAAACAGATGGCCTATATTTGCAACGAAAGTCAGAAACAGGGCCTTATCCGTCATCTTTTTGCAGGCAAGGAGGTTAATAAAGTAATTATCTTTTCAGGCTCAAAGTTAAAAGTAAAAGAACTGTTCAAGACTTTCCGCCAGATGAAATTATCGGTGGGGGAAATGCATTCCGACCTCGACCAATCGCAGCGCGATCATGTGATGCACGAATTCCGTAACAGCAGGGTCAGCATACTCGTGGCTACCGACATTGTGGCGCGTGGTATCGATATCGACGATATAACGATGGTAATCAACTACGATGTGCCTCATGACGAAGAAGATTATGTGCACCGTATTGGTCGCACTGCCCGGGCCGGAGAATCAGGAATGGCTATCACTTTTGTTTCAGAAGAGGAACAGTACAAGTTTCATAAAATTGAAGAATTCCTCGAAAAAGATATTGAAAAGCTTGTTTTACCCGAAGAACTGGGTGAAGCTCCTGCCTATAATCCACAAGCTCACCGATTTGGACATAAAAAATTTGCATCGAAGAAAGGAGCGTTTAAACGCAGAAAACCAGATGGAAAGAATCAGGCAAACAATTCAATACCAGTTTCACCGCAACTAACGCTTACAAAACACAGTACAGCAGCAATTCAAACGGCCGACTCTGTTAGTTCAGCAACTACTTCAACTTCTGCTGAGGTAGGTGCGACGAAGAAGAAACGAAAGAAACGCCGCCAAAAACGGTTAGACTGAGCCTGTGAACTGTATGGGCACTGAAATAGCCCAGTCTGGTACCGGATAAATTTGTCACAGGATTGGAAGGAGACGATGCCAAAGGTCCGCCATTCACACCACTAAAACCAAAAAGATACTCGTACACCGGGCGCGAAATGCTCTGAAATTCGACACTTAGCTTATCGCCCGGTCGAAGTGGCTTGCGAAAATTCAACAGTGATAAACCGATTGCTTTACCATTGTTGAATTGATCGTCGGTAATCGAAATGCTTTGCAGTGTATCGTTGCGAAACTCCAACACGCGATACTGGTTCTTTTCCTGAATTGGATCGGTATACCAAACCACCGCTTCCAACAGGTTAACCGAGTCCGGTCTGTCACCAATACCTTCCAGTGGAAACCGAAAGGGCCGAATTGTAAGCGAGTCCATTCGAACAGCCACCGGCATACGATCTTCTGCCGTAATCACCTTATCATCTGTGTAAATGACCAGGCGATACGTTGTACCAGTGGTTGCCTGAAGTAGTGAAGATACGTAAAACCCGGGGTTCACCTCATTCAACTGTATACTGTTACCAAATTCATCCTCGAGGTACACTAAAGCTCCTTCCACAGCCGGAAAATCATTGTCAGCTTCAAAATTGACCGAGCGACGCAACTTCACTTCCACCCGGCCCGTCTCAGCAAGATGTGCTTCGACCACTACCTGAGGGTCAGAAGCATTTAAATCGATATGAATAACTTCGGTACAGGAACTTATTACCACTGTCGAAATTGCAATTACAAAATGATGCACAGTTTTAAAAGTATACAGCCTCCAAAATTGACTAAATATGGCATACATTCGATCGTGAAAAGCCAGGAATATCTGTTTCATCAGAATTTAAAATTATAAGTTATCGATGGCATGGCGGTAAACAAATAGGTCAGCACCGCCTGCGTTTTGCTCTTATCTTCAGGATCCTGTTCAAAATCAATCGAGAAAGCATTTTTTCGGGCATAGGCATTGTAAACCGAGAAATTCAGACTGCTCTCGAATGCTCCCCGTTTAGGAAAAGTATATGTCGCTCCCAAATCAAGACGGTGATAGTCAGGCATGCGGTAGCCATTTCGTTCGGTGTAATAGAGTTGCACCTGACCATCCACCTCGTATTTTCCACTCGGAAAAGTAATGGCATTACCCGTTCTAAAAACCCAGGTGCCGGACAAATTCCAGCGTTCCGAAATATCGTAAATGGCCACAATGGAAACATCATGCGTTGCATCCTGCCGTGCCGGATACCAGGCTCCTTCGTTAATACCCGGGATATTCAGCTCGGTGCGCGAAAGCGTATACCCTATCCAGCCATTCAGCGTTCCGTACTTTTTCTTCAACATCAGCTCTAAACCATAAGCCCTGCCTTTTCCAAACAGCAATTCACGCTCGATATGCTGATTCGCCCTGATATCGGCGCCGTTTCGAAGATCAATCTGGTTATACAGCCATTTATAATAGGTCTCTGCAGAAAACTGATATACATCGTCACCAAAATTGCGGAAATAACCTGCTGAAAGCTGATCTGCAATTTCAGGCTTGATATTTTTCCCGGAAATAAGCCAGATATCCGTTGGTAATGAACCGGTGGAGTTGGAGACCACATGCAGATTCTGGGTGTTGCGGGTGTACGAAAACTTCAACGATTGCTGTTGATTAATTATATACGATAGATTAATACGGGGTTCGGGAATAAAATAGGATTTGACTACTTCGCCCCGTTTGTACTGTAGCGTATCGGTAATCAGCCCATTGTTGTATGAATAAAACTCCCCCGGACCAAGCATCATCATGGAACTAAGCCGGATACCGGCATTCAACACAAAAGATGCCGAAGGTTTGTAATTCACACTGGCATACACGGCCTGCTCCAATCCAAATCGTTCCTGCTGAGGGATTGGGTTAATCTCCGATTCTGCCGGTGCTTCTACCTGTCCGGGTGTAATGGTGTGATAAACTCCACTGTATCCCGCACTGATATTCCATTTATCGTTTAGAAAAAACTGCATATCGTGCTTCAGATTCAGGTTGTTGATTTTCGAAAGAATACTGAAAGCAAAAGGATTTAAATCGATAGCCACTTTATAATCGTAATCGCTGAATATAATGGAAGTATTGCTGAAGGTACGCCCGTTCCAGATATGATTCCAGCGCCCGGTAACCGTACTATTTCCCCAGTTAATACCAAACCTGCCGGCGAAATCGAAAATATCGCGTCCATAATAGGCCGACAGGTACACACGGTTTTTATCGTTGATTTTAAAATTTACCTTGGCATTAAAATCGTAGAAATAAAGTTGATTGTTGTTGATGGCCGGGTCGGACGACAGCTTCAGAAACAAATCAGCATAAGTCCGGCGTCCGGATACAAGATAGGAACCTTTTTCCTTTACGATGGGGCCTTCCATCATCAACCGTGACGAGATAAGCCCGATGCCGCCACTCAGGTGATGCGACTGATTATTACCTTCGTTCATCTTCACATCCATCACCGAAGAGAGCCGACCACCATATTCGGCGGGGGCTGTACCTTTGTATAAGGTCAAATCGCGGATAGCATCCGAATTAAAGGTTGAAAAGAATCCCAGCAGGTGATTGGCATTGTATACCATAGCTTCATCGAGCAGGATGAGGTTTTGCGAGTTACTTCCTCCCCGCACATAAATACCGCCGTTGCCTTCTCCAATCGATTTTACACCCGGGGTAAGAGTCAGAGTTTTAAGTAAATCCTGTTCGCCAAAAAGAACAGGTATTTTATTGATTTCCCTGATCTTTAATTGCTCCACTCCTACCTTATCAGAGGTAATATTATCATTGCGACGAACAGCCGAAACCACAACTTCATCCAGTTGTCGTGAAACGGGTATCAGTTTTACATCTATAAGCTGGTTGCGGGTCAGGTTTACTTTCAGTTGAAAATCGTCGAAGCCAAGATAGGTAACGATAAGAGTATATTCCCCGGGAAGTAGCGAAAGCGAATAGTAACCGTATAGATTAGTCGATGCTCCGGTGCCCGGCAATTCTGCAACTGCAACCGATGCTCCGGGTAAGGATTCACCTGTGGAGGAATCTGTAATAGTGCCACTTACACTATAACGTGTAACTGCCTGAATTCCGTAACTTAAAAGCAATATTATGACTACAGAAAGTAACCTCATATACCTGTTTAAAACTATTTAAATAAATTGTACTCGTATCATACATTTAAAGTCATTGAATTGTTTATTTTTTGTGATTTTTTATTGTTTGTACAATCCGAAAATGTATAAAAAATAAGATAAAATTCCTTTGTAGTCCCGTTTATTTTGATTAATTTTGCAGGAAATTTAAATAAAGAAATATTTCCTTAATTTATTCAGTTATGAAGCTTACGCACATTGAGCATTTGGGTATTGCCGTAAAAAGTCTCGAACAGGCTATTCCCTTCTACGAAAACGTTTTAGGTTTAAAATGTTATGCTATTGAAGAAGTAGCCGAGCAAAAAGTAAAAACTGCTTTTTTCAAAGTTGGTCAGACTAAAATTGAATTACTCGAATCGACCGATCCTGAAGGTCCGGTAGGAAAGTTCATTGAAAAGAAAGGCGAAGGCATACATCATCTGGCATTTGCTGCCGAGGGATTGCAGGCTAGTCTGGATTACCTGGCCGGGCAGGGCGTTCAACTGATCGATAAAGCGCCACGTAAAGGTGCTGAAGGTTTGCACATAGCCTTCCTTCATCCAAAAGCTACTTTCGGTGTATTAACCGAACTGTGTGAAGATCCCAACAAATAAGCTATTTCAATTAACATCTATGAATAATAAAGAAAAAGTAAAGAACCTCATTGATTTACGCGTTCAGGCTAAATTAGGAGGTGGTGAAAAACGAATTGCATCGCAGCATGCAAAAGGTAAATTTACAGCCCGTGAGCGCATCGACATGCTGCTCGATGAAGGTAGCTTCGAAGAGCTGGATATGTTTGTAACCCACCGTTGTAATAACTTCGGTCTGGAAAAGGAAAAATACCTGGGCGACGGGGTGGTAACCGGTCACGGAACCATTGATGGACGTACCGTGTATGTATTTGCACAGGATTTCACCGTTTTTGGTGGTTCCTTATCAGAAACCATGGCACAGAAAATCTGCAAAGTAATGGATATGGCCATGAAAAATGGTTGTCCGGTGATTGGTATTAACGATTCGGGTGGTGCCCGTATTCAGGAAGGGGTTACCTCACTGGCCGGATACGCTGAAATTTTCGAACGAAATATTCTTGCCTCGGGTGTGATTCCTCAAATCTCTGCCATCTTTGGTCCATGTGCCGGAGGTGCGGTGTATTCACCGGCACTTACCGACTTCATTATGATGACGGAAGACAATTCGTATATGTTCGTTACTGGTCCCAAGGTAGTTAAATCAGTTACAGGTGAAGACATTTCGACCGAAGATCTGGGAGGTGCTGATGTGCATGCCGGTAAATCGGGAGTTGCACATTTTAAGGTTGAAAATGAAGAAGAAGGCGTTTTACTGATTC
>JANJXE010000033.1 GCA_024709185.1 Paludibacter sp. | reverse complement strand
AGGTAGATGGTCAGGTGGTTCCTATCTTTGAATGCATGGTTAACGGAGTGCCTTTCTCAACCCTTAACAACGCCATGCAGATTTCAGCCGGACTGGATATCATCCATGCCATTTCGAATAAACAAAACATGTTCGCCCCTATTTGGATAGACAACAGGGAAAGTGTAACTGAAATCCCTAAGATGGAAACTCAAATCATCAACCTTGTTGTTGACCCGAGATACTCAAAACTGCAACAAGTTCAGACAGAATCGTTTGAGCTGCAAACAGCATGAAAATTTTTTACAAATAAAGTGCTTATAGAGTAAGCATTTTTTCGTCTATTTATAATTTTATTTTATTCAATTTATGGAAAGTACCGCCAAAACTCCCGTCAGAAAAGTAGACATTCTGAAAAAAACATTAGGTAGTGACAGCGTTCAGGAGCAATTTAAAAATGCTCTTGGCGCTAACAGCAACAGCTTTGTTGCAAGTATTATTGACTTATATACCGGAGATGCTGCCCTGCAAGCCTGCGACCCCAATTTAGTGGTGGCTCAGGCCCTAAAAGCAGCAGTGTTAAAACTCCCACTAACCAAAGCACTTGGTTTTGCTTACATCGTGGTATTTAATAACAGTGTTAGAATGCCCGATGGATCGTGGCAAAAGGTTCCTGTTCCAACATTCATTCCCGGCTACAGGGGTTATATTCAACTGGCGATGCGAACAGGTCAGTACAAAACCTTAAATGCCGATGTGATTTACGAAGGTGAGCTCAGAAGGGTTAGTAAGCTAACCGGAGAGATAGCACTGGATGGAGAAAAAAAGTCCGATAAAATCGAAGGATATTTTGCCTATTTCGAGCTTCTCAACGGATATTCCAAAACACTCTATATGTCGGTTGAAAAGATGGCAAAACACGCAAAACAATACTCACCCGGCCTTAAAAACTCAAAGGAAGTAACGGTGGATAGTCTGAAAATTCTGGCCAACTCTTCACAAAGCACCGACAAGGTAGGTTGGTTGGGTAACTTCACTGAAATGGCACTCAAAACCTGCATGCGCAACCTGCTGGCTCGATGGGGTTATCTCTCGGTGGAAATGCAAAACGCTGTTGCGATGGATGCAGATGAAGCACAGGAATCCCGTGACAATGCATTGGCAGAAATTCGACCAAAGCATGTCAATGTAGAGGATGTTCCTTACGAGGAAGAAAAAACGGAAAAAGCAGATAGTGAAGAAACACCCTATTGATATGAATCTTACAGTATTAGGTAGCAGTAGCCGTGGCAATGGATATGTGATTCAGGACGACGAGGAAGCCTTAATCATCGAAGCAGGAGTAAGCTTAGCGAAAGCTAAGCAAGCTCTTGGTTTCAACGTTTCCAAAGTAGCCGGAGTGTTGATTTCCCACAGTCACGGAGACCATGCTAAATACGCAACAGACTATCAAAAGGTTTTCCAACTCTACACTCATAAAAATGTCATTGATACAGTGGGCTTAACGAAAGTACACGAACTTCAACCGGAAAGAAACTACCGTGTTGGGAACTTCAGGGTACATCCGGTTCCGGCCAATCATGATGTGCCTTGTTATGCTTTTCACATCTCACATCCTAAGTTGGGAAACCTGCTTTTCGTTACTGATAGCTTCATGTTTGAATACAGCTTCGACAACCTGAATCATATCCTTATTGAGTGCAACTATGTTGACAAGGTGATTAACGACAACGTAGAAAATAACATCACTCATTACAAGGTTAGAGACCGTGTTTTGATGTCACACATGGAGCTACAAACCACTATTCGGACATTATCCTATCAGGACTTAACAAAGGTGGATAACATCGTTTTACTGCATCTTTCAGGTGATAATTCAGACCCTGAACTGATGCAGAGAACAGTTGCCAGACAGTTCGGCAGGCCGGTAGCCATTGCAAAGCCCGGGCTTGAAGTATCAATATCTATCAATCCATATTGATAAAATAAAATCATGAGATTATTTGTAAAAAATACACCACTGGGATTAATCCCGATGTATGATGATGATTACGAAGCAAAGAAACGCTTGAAGTTTGACGAAGTGTACCGTGTGGACATTGTCAAGGCCAGAAACATTGACTTTCACCGCAAATACTTTGCTCTGATTAACATCGGCTGGGAATATCTCAACGAGGAACAAACACGCTTTTTCAAAAACGACAGGGAGGGTTTCCGAAAATGCGTACAGATAGCTGCTGGTTACTATACCCTCACATATTCCATCAAGCGCAAGGAATGGGTGGAAGAATCAGTGAGCATCTCATTTGAGAAGATGGATGAACTCGAATTTCAGGACTTGTACAACAAAGTTCGGGATGTTATTTTCTCACTTATCGAAGGTAATGTATCGGAGGAAGAATTTCTTTACAACCTTGCTGACTTTTAATTCCATAGGATATGGCACGACCAAATAAAACAGGATTAGATTATTTTGCTTTGGATGTCAATCCGGACTCAAAGTTTGAGTTACTGGAAGCAAAGCATGGTTTGGTGGGTTTTGCCATTGTGGTGAAGTTGTATCAACTCATTTACAGGACTGGGTATTATATCGACTGGAACGATGATATGCTGTTGCTGTTCAAAAAGAATGTAAACGTTGATATGGAGCTCATTCAAAGTGTGATTGATGACTGTCTTAAATACTCCATCTTCGACAGGGATTTATTCACTCAGTACGGAATCCTTACCAGCTCCGGCATTCAAAAACGGTACTTTTCAGCCTGTGAACGAAGGAAGTCCATTCAAGCAGATCGTCGATTTATTATTGTTGACATAAACCAGTTTAATGTAAACATCAAATGGATTAATGTTAGCAATAACAGGGTTAATGTTGACATTAACTCCGTAAATGTTGACAATAATTCTGCAATGGATAAACCAAAAACCAAACGTATCCAGTTGGAATTTGACCTTTCCGGATTTGATATACACTTCCAACCTATCATCGCTGAATGGCTTGCCTACAAGAAAAGCCGCAAGGAAACCTACAAGTCGATTAGGTCGGTACAGGCTTTTGCTGAAAAACTCACCGAGCTTTCACAGGGAGACCCGA
>JANJXE010000473.1 GCA_024709185.1 Paludibacter sp. | reverse complement strand
ACAACTTTGGCATACAGCAGGCTGTTCAAACTTTCAGTTTCTTCATTCGAAATAAAAGTAAAAAGTTCAGGAAGGGATGTAGCTCCGACAGTAGAAATAACCGTTTTGGAATGGATCGAAATGATCTGTGGCTGTACATCTGTTTCTGATGAAAGTATATACTTCAGACTGTAACTACCTTCCCGGGGCTCACTCACTTCAATCTTCGTACATTTGCATTGTATATTCTCCTCTCCCACCGATCCAACGAGTGCTTCGGTAAGCTTCGACAATCCTCCTTTCAACGAAAAAACTTCTTTGGTAACTTTTTTCTCTTCTGTCGATTTATGTTGGCGTGCTTTGGCTAGCGAACCTTTGATAAAGCTGCCATAGGTCTGCTCCAGTGCGTAGAGCTTCGGCATGGCATAACGGGTCACCAGTTTGGCCGGATCGCCTGCATAAATACCCGAGATAAACGGGTCGATGGCATAATCGAGAAAACTGCGGCCCATGCGTCGCCGAACCAGTTCGGCCAGCGTTTCATCGGAAATAGTTCCTTTTTTTCGAAAAGGTTCTGCGAGAATTCGTAGTTTATCGCTAAAGGTGAATAAGGGGGTTTTTATGGCAGAAAGCAAACCGGAAGGCAGCGGCTCCCAGCGATTGTTTTTCCAAATCCAGCGGGCATGTGAGTAGTGCCGGGGCACTTCAAAGCTCAGGCTTAGCTCTTCAAACAGACGTACCAGCTCAACCGATGAAATGACGCCTGTATTCGGTCCCGACTCGTACAGAAAACCATCTTCGTAGCGACTACGAATCACACCGCCAGGCGCGTCACGGTTATCGAGCACCAGCACCCTTAGGCCGGCCCGACGCAGGTAATGTGCGATGGTCAGACCGGTAAGGCCGGCACCAATGATGATGCTGTCGAAAGATTCATTTGTCATTTCTGTGCTGTATTAAACCGATTGCGAGTACATTCCTATTACATGCTGATAGGCCGGATCGAACAGGCAGGCAACGTTACGAATAAAAAACGAACCTGTAGCGGTAATGTTTACACATTGGTTGTTAAAAGTCACCAAACCATCCTTTATCAGAGAATCGAGCCGTGTGGGTTCAAAATGAGTGAGCGAGACAAAGCGATGGTAATCAACTCCTTTTTCAGCACAAAATACAGGAATATCGAGTAGCTGATTACACATCAATTGTTCGATAACCGCCCGTACCAATTGCTGATCTTCAGTTATGCGCAGACCTTTCTCCACCGGCAAACGTCCTTTGCGCAGTTGCTCCATATACTTAACTCCCATCCCAAATCATTCCATTCTTCTCTCTCTCCCTTGGCCCATCTATTTCTTTGTCACCCCGGCCCGTGGCGGTTGTCTCGCGCCTTGCGGCCTTGCGCCCGCGTCCCGCCCCCCCCCCCCCCCCCCCCCCCCC
>JANJXE010000004.1 GCA_024709185.1 Paludibacter sp. | reverse complement strand
GTTGAAGCTGTCCACGATCTCGCCGATGGTGTCGGCGCTCTTCATCGCGCAGCCGTGGGTCAGGTCCTTGCGCGAGATCTGGTTCGCCACCTCGGCGATGCGGCGCAGCTTGGTCAGCAATATGGCCCCAATCATATGCTGCAACTGATGGAAGTTCTCGAAGGTCTCGATGACTTTAAGGCCGCTACCACTGAGGAAGTGGTGAAGGGCTGGATGGTAGAAAAGGGCTATGGAATGGGCGCTGTGATGAATGCCTTCCGGTTGTGTATCGTTGGTGCTTCGAAAGGACCTCATATGTTCGATATTATAGAACTTATTGGCAAAGAAGAAACGATTAGCCGTCTGAAGCGGGCAATTGAAACCATTTCCAACTAGTTAGTTTGTTCTGCATGACAAAACCACAGGTGCTTATTATCAGCTACTACTGGCCACCTTCGGGAGGAGCCGGAGTGCAGCGTTGGGTGAAATTTGTGAAGTACCTGCGCGATTTTGGCTGGGAACCAGTTGTATATGTGCCTGAAAATCCGGAATATCCTTCACTGGATGAAAGTTTTGTAAAGGATCTGCCCGATGGACTCGAAGTGATTAAGCGTCCCATTTGGGAGCCTTACAATATTTACCGCACGCTTACCGGCAAGGGAAATCAGCCGATTAATGCAGGTTTTATTTCCGAAAATACTAAACAGGGATGGAAAGACAAGCTCTCTATCCGACTAAGGGGCAATCTGTTAATTCCCGATCCGCGCTGCTTCTGGATTCGTCCGTCGGTGCAATTTCTTACTGAATATATCAGGAAAAATCCGGTACAGGCAGTGGTTACCACAGGTCCGCCGCACTCGATGCACCGTATTGGATATGGAGTAAAGAAGCGTTTTCCTGATCTCCCCTGGCTGGTTGATTTCAGGGATCCCTGGACAAACATCGATTTTTACTCCGAGCTTGGATTGACCCGCTTTTCCGATGCCATCCATCATCGTATGGAAAGGCAGGTGGTGCAGTCGGCTGATGCAGTTGTAGTGGTTTCGGGAGGAATGATGAAAGAATTTAAACTGCTGAATCCGAAAAAGCTGGTGATGATTCCAAATGGTTTTGATACCGCTGATGTACAAAAAACGGATACTCAACCCGATAAGCAATTTACGATTTCGCATATCGGAACCATGAATGCGGCCCGCAACCCGCAAGTCATATGGCAGGCTATCCGCGAGTTGTGCGATGAAAATATTTTCTTCAACAACGATGTGAAGATTCAACTTATCGGAAAAGTCGATTTTTCGGTGCTCGAATCGATAAAGGCCCATCAACTGGAGGATAAGGCTGAGAAGACGGAATATCTGCCACATGCCGATGCCATTCGTCGCCAGCAATCGTCGCAGGTCTTGTTACTCATTATCAACAATACTCCTAATGCAAAAGGAATCCTAACCGGTAAATTCTTCGAATACATTGCTTCGGGAAGGCCGGTGTTGGGAGTCGGTCCGTCGGATGGCGATGCTGCACAGGTGCTCAAGGAAACAGGCGCTGGCAAAATGATTGATTACGAAGATGTGGAATCAGCTAAAAACGTACTGCGCGAATGGTATGCACTTTACCAGGAAAAGAGATTGAAAATTGAAGCTTCGGATGTTGAAAAGTATTCGCGCAGGTCGCTTACAGGGCGTTTGGCTGAACTCTTAAATGAACTAAAACGGAAAGATAAATGAAACGTATTATCACCATAGTAGGCGCTCGTCCGCAATTTGTAAAGGCTGCCACCCTGAGTCGTGAATTTATTCGTGCTGGCATCGACGAGAAAATTGTTCATACTGGTCAACACTTCGATGCCAATATGTCCGACGTGTTTTTCACGGAAATGGAAATTCCTCAGCCAGCTTACCAACTTGATATCAACGGAGTAGGGCATGGAGCCATGACGGGTCGAATGCTCGAAGGCATTGAAAAAATATTACTTACCGAAAAGCCGGAAGGCGTGTTGGTGTTCGGCGATACCAATTCCACCCTGGCCGGAGCTCTGGCAGCGGCAAAACTGCACATTCCTGTTATTCATGTGGAAGCTGGTCTGCGATCGTTTAACATGCAGATGCCCGAAGAAATCAACCGTATCCTTACCGACCGCATTTCATCGCTGCTGTGTTGTCCGACCGACGCTGCCCTGAAAAATCTCGCAGCAGAAGGATTCGACAACCTTCCTGTTCAGATTGTAAAAAACGGTGATGTTATGCAGGATGCAGCACTTTATTATGCGCGAAAAGCATCTGAAAAAGCTACTGTACTCAACCATCTTCCTGTAAAGCGTTTTGTATTGGCAACCGTTCACCGGCAGGAGAATACCGACGACCCGGTTCACCTGAAAGGTATTGTTGAAGGTCTGAATGCCATTCACCGTGAAGTTCCGGTGGTGCTTCCGCTTCATCCGCGAACCCGCAACATCCTTCAGCAATCGGGCTTAACCATCGATTTTATAACGATTGATCCGGTGGGTTATTTTGATATGATATCCCTGTTACAAAATTGCCAACTTGTGGTTACCGATAGCGGTGGTGTCCAAAAAGAAGCCTTTTTCTTCCAAAAACAATGTATTACCTTACGCGAACAAACCGAGTGGGTGGAACTGGTCGAACATGGTTTTAACCGCCTTACCGGAAGTAATCCGAATCTGATTCAGGAATCATTTTTTCAGATGATGAACCAACAGTCCGATTTCTCTGTTAATCTCTACGGAAATGGAGAAGCAGCCCGAAAGGCGGTATCCGAAATCTTAAAATATTAACTTTATGGAGCAGGTTAAATCGCAGCAACTTAAAACTACGATTGGATATTATGGAACGCATCGTCCGGAAATGATTCAGTATATACCTTCCGATGCATTGAAAATCCTGGAAGTGGGCTGCGGAGAAGGTAATTTTTGTCGTCAACTGAAGACCCCTGATCGGGAGATCTGGGGCCTGGAGATTAATCCGGAAGTGGCAGCAAAAGCGGCTGACGTTTGCGACAAGGTGCTGGTGGGTAGTTTTGAGGAGCAGGTGAAGAATTTGCCGGAGCGCTATTTCGATTGCATCGTGTTCAACGATGTGCTCGAGCATTTGTACGATCCCTGGACTACCGTCCGTCAGGTAAAAAATCTGTTGAACGACAACGGAGTGTTGGTAAGCTCTATTCCCAATTTCCGCTATATTTCCAATCTGATTACCGAAATACTTTTCCGGAAAGAATTTGAATATAAACCCGAAGGTGGTATTCTCGACGATACCCATATTCGTTTTTTTACTTCCAAAAGCATGATCAGGATGTTTCGCAACGAAGGGTATCAGGTGTTGCGTCACGAAGGTATTCGTCCCTGTAAAAGCTGGAAGGAGAAGCTGTTTATCACCTTATCAATGGGTTTTCTGAAGGATGCCCGCTATAAACAATTTGCCACTGTGGCAAAACCCGTTCGATGATGAATACGCCGCTTGTTACCATCATTTCGCCGACCTTCAATCACGAAGCCTACATTGCTGATTGTATTCAATCGGTTTTGAATCAGAGCTATACCAATTGGGAAATGATTATTGTGGACGATGGCAGTACGGATAATACACTTGGAATAGCTCGCTCATTTGCAGAGACTGATCAACGAATTCGTGTTTATACACAGAAAAATGTGGGTATTTTTCGGTTAGGCGAAACCTACAATTTTGCTGTCTCGGTGTCCACAGGCACCTATCTGGCAGTACTGGAAGGCGATGACGTCTGGACTGAGTCGAAGCTGCAAGTACAAGTTAAAGCTATGGAGTCACAGCCGGAAGCTGTATTGTGTTGGGGACGTGCTTTCAGTTCAACTTTTGATTTATCTTCTGATTATCAGTTGTATCCTCTTGAAGATAAAAGCAGGGCCGTATATGAAAATAGACCACTCTATTCGGCTTCCCGCCATTTGATTTTAAGTTGCTTTATTCCGGCACTCACTGTTATGGTACGTCGCGATGCTCTTCTGAAAACCGGAGGTTTTCTGCAATCACATGGTTTACCCCTGGTCGATTTACCAACCTGGCAGCAGCTATCGTTACAAGGTACTTTTATCTACATTCCTGAAGTGTTGGGCCGTTGGCGTATTTATCCGAATCAGGTTACTAAAACCTTTGCTGTTCAAATGGTTGAAGGTTTTTATAAGTTGGCCATCGATTTTTATAAGCAGGGTAAATCGCTGGGAATATTTACGGAGGATGATTACCACCTTATCGTAACTCATTATATGAAAATGCACGTGATTAGCTATTCCCGCTCGGGACGCTATAAACTAATCCGAAAAGATTTTGAAGGCGCCCGCCGCGATTACAAAAAATCGATTTCAGGATTTGGATTTCACGAGCCTGTCTGGAAGTTGCGTTCGTTGGTAGGGATTGTATTCAGCTACCTGAAAATGGACATCGAAGGTCTTGCAAAACGGTTGGGTCGGGTGAGTTATAAATGAAGCCTGGAGTAGATGGCTGAAATTTTCTCTCCGATAGCTTCCATACTAAAACGTGACATTGCATTATGTGCAATTTGATGTCGATTGTACTGAATTGAGATTGCTCTGATTAAGGCATCTGTCCAGTTTTCAATGGTATTCTCACACACTATTCCATTTTCGTCGTTAATAAGTTCGGGCAATGCACCCGCATTGGAACAAACAACGGGTAATCCACATGCTAATGCCTCGGCCACCACAATGCTAAAGGTCTCTATTGCGCTTGCATGTACAAAATAATCAGCTTTGCGCAATTCATCGGCAATTTGTTCTTTGGGAATAAATCCGGTAAACCGTGCATCGACATTGGCTGAGGTACACATTTCCTGAAGTTCGTCGGTTTTATCTCCTCCACCGATCATTACCAGATTGATTTTTCGGGAATGGTGTTGCTGGAGGATGGAAAGTGCCCGGATGAATAACTCGGGCATTTTATCTGGTTTTTTCTTGGTTTGCCAGGTTGCAACAGCACAAAAAGTCAGCGTTTCGGTTTCCTTTACTTCCGGCTGAAAATAAAATAAACGATTGTCGACGACATTTCCAACAATGGAAAACTGAGATTCCCTGAGTCCGGGAACAATAGACTGGATGTTGGTTTTCAGAAATGCTGAAACCGGAAGAATGGCGTCTGCCGATTGATAAACCTTTATGGCCCTTGTAAAGTAAATATTTTTTGAAAAATCGACCAACCGACTCCAGTGTTCTGTAAGTACATGCGGAACTTTCAATCGACGTGCAAGTGCACTCCCCCAAAGTCCGGCAGGGTAAATTACCTGTGAATGAATGATATCCGGCTTAAATTGCACAAGATAGTGATTGTAAGTCTTTAGTAGAAAATACTCCTGAACAAAAGGCAGGTGATACAGTACATTTTTTAAACAACTGTGTAGCTCGCACTGTATAGTTGAGATTCCAAATTCATCGGTAATCTGATTAAGCTCATTGTTGAACAAACCCTTGCTTTTATGCAGCGACAAAGCCAATACATTTACGTTGTGTCCTGCTTTATGTACTGCCCGTGCATGCTCTCTGACAAAAATGCCGAAGTAGGCTTGCTGCCGGTTAGGATACCATTGTGTTACAAAAAGAATGTTCATTATGCGAATTTTTTCAAAAAAGGTATGTACTTCGCTGTAAAAGTAAGAAATTTATCGAACAACGAACGGAAGAAAATGCGGATAATTATCAAATAGACCACCAGTGAAACACTTCCCTGTGCAATAAGCAAAGGCAGAGCTGACCAGGGAAGTGCCAACTGAAGAAGCATGGCCACTCCTGCTGTTATCAATCCTGTTGCCAGACCGGGAAGAAGAAACCCGATTTGATTTCGAAATGAAAGCTGAAGTTCTTTTTTTACAAATAAAACTGAGACCGGGTAGGCCAGGAGAGATCCAACAACATAGGCAAACAACATAAATACAATTCCCTGCTTGTATAAATGAAAAATTCCGACAACAATCAACAGTTTTTTAATAAGTTCAATGGCCATCGTTTGGCCCGATTTTCCCCGGGCATTGAGGGCGTTGAGGTTCATCACATAAAAAGGAGTCAGTACAGAAGCCATACTCATCAATTGAAAATAAATAACTGCAGGTTGAAATTTATCAGTCCAGAGGAAGGTGATCAGTGGTGATGCCACAACGATAAGGACACTGATAACCGGAATCGTAACCAGGGATGTTCTGCGGATCATTTCACCTAAGATACGTCCAAAACGGGGAATGTCGTTTTGCAGTTGTGAGAAAAGTGCGAATGTACTTCCAGCAAAAATCGACTGAAAAGTATAACTAAAGGTTTCAGATAATTTATTTCCCTGCGAAAACTGCCCGGCTTCCGCTTTTGAATAGGAGCGACCAAGGATTATGATAAACAGGTTGTTGAAAATAACATTCACAAGCGAGGTGAAGAGAATCTTCACACTATAGTTCCACAAATCACGAATGATGCTGAACCTGAATTTTCCGGTTGGTTGCCAGCTGACTACCACCTGCAACAGAAGCATCTTAACTAAATGATAGACCGACTGTTGAACCACCAGTGCCCAAACTCCGAAATCGAAAAGGGCAACCCCTATCCCTGCCAGCGCACCGCAGGTAACAGAAATCAGATTAACCGTGGAAATGGTTTTGAAATTCATAGCCCTTCCCAGTTGCGCATACGGAATCAGGTAAAAGGCATTCACTACAATTACCAACGACACAACCCGGATCATTTCAACGAGTTGCGACTGATGAAAAAACTCCGAAATAAGGGGTGCCAGTAAAAAAAGTATACTATAAAGCAGAATTGCTGTAACCAGATTGAAGTAATAAACCGATGTGTAATCATTGGGGCTGATATCGGTTTTACGAATCAGGGCCTGACCAAACCCACTTTCTACCAAAATAAGGGAGATGGCCACAAAAATCATCACAATACCCATTAGCCCGAAATCGGCAGGCATCAGCAAGCGGGCAAACACCAGTCCAGCTATAAACTGAAGTACTTGTTGACCGAACTTGTCGATTGTACTCCAGGCAACAGCACTTATCATTTTTTGTTTCAGTTGATCGCCCATAGCTGATGATGTGCAGGGTGTAGCATCTGCGCCTTATTTGCTTTTGATTACATCGAAGCCTTCGCCGTATACTCCGATTACTGAAGCCTGAGAAATAAAGGCGTTTGGATCGACTTCCTTCACAATGCGAAAAACATTGATCGATTCGTTTTTTCGAACTACAACGGTCACTACCTTCATGGGCTCCTTACTGTACCATCCCATCCCGTCCAGGATGGTCACCCCACGGTGCATTTCAATATTGATGCGGGTGGCAATTTCTTCGTGATTCTTTGAAAAGATGAAAAATTGTACCGACTGACGTACACCGTTGAGCACCATGTCGACGGCTATCGTAGTGATGGTAAGCGTGGTAAGTCCGTATACAATTTTCTCGATACTTCCGAATTCCAGAAAATAGGAAGAGCTGATGATCAATACATCGGTATACAACAGGGCACGACCAGGTGTGATGTTGCGGTATTTATTCACAATTTTGGCGATAATATCGGTACCTCCCGAACTTCCGTTGTTCAGAAATACGAGACCAATTCCGGTTCCCATAAGCAATCCTCCAAGCACGGTTGCCATGAATCCTTCGGTTTCGCTCACAAAAAATCCCCGCTCGAATTCCGGGACGATGGACAGGAAAAAAGTGAGTATGCCTACACCAACGATGGTTCTAAAACTAAATTGCCAACCGATGATTTTGATGGCTATCAGTAAAAGTACCAAATTGATTGTGAGATAGACTGCAAACATGGGGATGCCTGTAGCGTAATACACAAGGGCGGCCACACCGGTAGCTCCGCCACCTGTTATCTGATAGGGCAGGAGCAGGGCTTTCCAGGCAAATGCATACATAAATAAGCCTATTGCAATCATTATCCATTCACGAATGATGATGAAGGTCTTTTTATTCCTCGCTTTTATTTTTTGAGGGGTGAGCTCCTGAATGCTTTTTTTTACTCTTTTTTCCATATTAAACCCTATTCAGTTGAGTGAATCAGTGAACAATATTGACAATTTTTCCGGGAACAACAATTACTTTCTTAATCGGAGCTCCGTTGAGATGACGAATTGTATTATCGTCCTGCAATGCAATCTTTTCGAGTTCTTCTTTGTTCAGTCCGGCTGGCAATGTTAGCGTAAATCGCACTTTTCCATTGAAGGATACCGGATAATTGATGGAAGATTCTACGAGATATTCTTCGTTATGAACAGGATAGGTAGCATCGCAAACGGTGCCATTCTTTCCGCAAATGCGGTAGAGTTCTTCTGCAATATGCGGAGCAAATGGCGCCAGCAGGACCACCAATGGTTCCAGAATTGCTTTTTTACTGCATTTGAGACTATACAATTCATTCACACAAATCATAAAAGCCGACACCGAAGTGTTGTAGGAGAAATTCTCGATATCAAAATTGATTTTTTTGATGGTTTTGTGAAGAATCTTCAGTTCATCGGCTGTGGGTTCTTCGTTGTTTAGCAGCAACTGTCCATCGCGGTAAAAAAGCGACCAAAGTCGTTTCAGAAAGCGGTGTACACCATCGATGCCGTTTGTATCCCAGGGTTTCGATTGCTCGAGAGGTCCGAGGAACATCTCGTACAAGCGCAGAGTATCAGCACCGTAGCGCTCCACAATATCGTCAGGATTCACCACATTAAACATCGACTTCGACATTTTCTCCACCGCCCATCCACAGATGTATTTTCCATCTTCCAGAATGAATTCAGCGGTTTTGTATTCCGGATTCCAGTTTCGAAACTTTTCTGTATCGAGTTGATCGTTGTGTACGATGTTCACATCCACATGGATAGGAGTGGTTTCGTACTGGTCTTTAAGGTTGAGTGACACAAAGGTATTGGTATCTTTTATACGGTACACAAAATTACTTCGGCCTTGTATCATACCCTGGTTGATGAGCTTGCGGAATGGTTCTTCCTCGCATACCAGTCCGAGATCGAACAGGAATTTATTCCAGAAACGGCTGTAAATCAGGTGACCCGTGGCATGTTCTGTACCACCGATGTACAAATCTACGCTGCGCCAGTATTCGTTGGCAACTTTGCTTACCAGCGCTTCGTTGTTGGAGGGGTCCATGTAGCGCAGGTAGTAAGCCGATGAGCCTGCAAAACCGGGCATGGTCGACAGTTCAAGCTGATAGCCTTCGTCGGTTCTCCAGTTGTCGGCCCTGCCAAGTGGTGGTTCGCCTTTTTCGGTGGGCAGGTATTTATCTACTTCGGGCAATACCAGCGGCAACTGGCTTTCGTCGATCATGTAAGGTAATCCTTCCTTATAATAAACGGGGAAAGGTTCGCCCCAATAGCGCTGGCGACTAAAAATGGCATCACGCAAGCGAAAATTCACTTTTACCTGACCAATTCCTTTTTCTACAATGTATTCCTTGGTTTTCTGAATCGCTTCTTTAACAGTCAGCCCATTCAGGAATCCTGAATTCATCAGAATGCCCTCTTTGGCATCAAAACTTTCTTCCGACACATCACAGCCTTCAATCAATGGAATGATGGGAAGATTGAAGTGACGGGCAAAGGCATAGTCGCGGCTGTCGTGGCCCGGAACCGCCATAATGGCCCCTGTTCCATAGCCGGCCAGTACGTAATCTGCAATCCACACCGGAATTTCGGTGCCGCTAACCGGATTGATGGCATAACTTCCTGAAAACACACCTGTCACACGGCGGTCGGCCTGACGTTCACGCTCGGTGCGCTTTTTAGTCCAGTCGAGGTATTCTTCCACAGCTGAAGCCTGTTCAGGGGTAGTGCATGTTTTTACCAGCTCGCTTTCAGGAGCAAGTACCATAAAGGTAACTCCATAGATAGTATCTGCGCGTGTGGTAAAAATATCTATATCGATGTTAGTATCTTTCAATCTGAATTTCATTTCGGCCCCTTCGCTGCGACCAATCCAGTTTTTCTGGGTTTCCTTCAGCGATTCGGTCCAGTCAATGGTATCGAGGCCATTCAGCAGACGGTTGGCATAGGCCGAAACGCGCAGACTCCACTGGCGCATCACTTTTTGTTCCACAGGATGGCCACCCCGAATCGATACACCTTCGCTCACTTCATCATTGGCCAGAACCGTACCCAGTGCGGGACACCAGTTTACTTTTAAATCGGCCAGGTAAGCAATGCGGTAATTTAACAGTATTTCCTGTTGTTCTTTTTCGGAAAAGGCATTCCATTCATCAGCTGTAAAGTTGAGAACTTCAGTACAATGTGCTGCGACATCTTCTGATCCTTTTAGTTCGAAATGCTTTACCAGCTCCGATATTGGCAACGCTTTTTGAGCCTGCGTATCGAAGAAATGAGTAAACATTTGGATGAAAGCCCATTGCGTCCATTTGTAATAATCAGGTTCACAGGTCCGTATTTCGCGGTCCCAATCGTAGCAAAAACCAATTTTATCCAATTGCTCACGGTAGCGGGCAATGTTTCGGGCAGTTGTAACCGCTGGATGCTGCCCCGTCTGGATGGCATATTGCTCTGCAGGTAATCCAAAAGCATCGTATCCCATCGGATGCAGTACATTAAAACCCTGCTGGCGTTTGAAGCGGCTGTAAATATCTGAAGCTATATAACCCAGTGGATGTCCTACGTGCAAACCGGCTCCCGAAGGATAGGGAAACATGTCCAGTACATAAAATTTTGGTTTAGTGTTATCGATTTCGGTTTTATAGGTTTTGTTTTCACGCCACCAGGCTTGCCATTTTTGTTCTATCGCCCTGAAATTGTACTCCATAAAATATGCTTAATTAATAAACGTGCAAAATTAATTAAAATATTTGATTATTTTTGCGGGTCTAATCTAATTTCAGGCTAAATGGCATCGAATAAAAACACGATACAGTTTCACGTTCCCGAACCCACACTTCGCCGTCTGCCCTGGTACCTGGCTTTTGCCAAACTGGTGTTGAAGAAGGGGGAACTCTATCTATCATCCACTCAGATTGCTAAGAATATTGCAGTGGATGCCTCCATGGTCGCCAAGGATCTTTCGTATGTGAATATTTCGGGTCGCACCCGGGTGGGATACGATGTAAAACAATTGGTGGATGTGCTCGAAGAATTTCTTGGATTTACCAATTTTCACAAGGCATTTCTGTTTGGTGTGGGTAGTCTGGGAGGAGCACTGATGCATGATAATGGTCTTGAACAGTTTGGTTTACAAATAGTTGCCGGCTTCGATGTGAAGTATCAACTGGCCGGAACTTCAATCAATCACATCCCCATACACCATATTGAACGTTTTGAAGAACTTCAGCAACAAACAGGCATTAATATCGGAGTATTAACAGTTCCGGTGGAAAAAGCCCAGGAAGTTTCTGAAATTATGGTAGCTGGTGGTATTAAGGCTATTTGGAACTTCACTCCCTACCGAATTGTGGTGCCCGAAAATATTATTGTTCAAAACACCTCCATCTACGCTCACCTTGCAGTAATGTTCAATCGTCTGAACGCTCTTAAAGAAGCACATGTATGAAGATAATCGCTATCGGTCAGAACTATACCGAACACAATAAAGAGTTGAACAGCAAGCATCCAGCCGAGCCTGTTGTTTTCATGAAACCTGATTCGGCCATCCTTAAAAATAACAAACCTTTTTATGTGCCCGATTTTTCGGAAGATCTGCATTATGAAACGGAGCTAATACTCAAAATCAGTCGTTTAGGGAAAAATATTGCACCTGCTTTTGCGCATCGTTATTTTACAGAAATCGGTTTGGGTGTTGACTTCACCGCCCGAGATATTCAACGAAAGCTGAAAACCAACGGTCATCCCTGGGAAGTGGCCAAGGCTTTTGATAATTCGGCTGTTATAGGTGGATTTCTGCCGGTTGACGAATTGGGAGATATTCATCAGATTCAATTTCGACTTGATTTGAATGGTGAAACCGTACAACGCGGAAATTCGGCCGATATGATTTTTCCAATTGAAGAGCTCATTGCCTACACCAGTAAATTCTTTACCCTGAAAATCGGAGATATACTTTTCACAGGTACACCAGCAGGGGTGGGGCCGGTAAAGCCCGGCGACCGAATGGAAGGTTACATTTTCGACAAAAAAATGTTCGACTTCCGAATTAAATAATGTTATCATACTATAAGACGAACAACAAAACAGCTCCTTCATCGTTAAGATTACGCATGTAATTTCGATTAATCCTGAATGAAGAATCAATATCGCAACTTAATACTTCCCGGCATTCTGGCAATTCTACTGGTTGTTGCCGGATCGCTTTGTGCCAGTATTCACAGTTTTACCTCAAACTCGGTGCTTTCCAGTGGTAAATTTGTGAAAATCAGGGTAAAAGAGTCGGGTGTTTACCGGTTAACCTATGAGGATCTGAATACAATGGGAGTCAATCCGGCCTCGGTACGGATTTTTGGATACGGCGGTGCCTTGTTGCCCCAGAGTTTTTTAATCCCTAAATACGACGATCTTCCTGAAATCGCCATTCACATGGAAAAAGGCTCCGATGGAATTTTCAATGCCGGTGATTATATTTTGTTTTATGCACAGGGACCCGTTTCCTGGAGTTACGATACAAACCGCGCCATGTTTGTACATCAACAACATCATTATGCCACAGCAGGCCATTATTTTGTGAGTTCCGATGCAGGTGTGGGTCGCACTATCAATATGGTTGAAGACCTTCCTGCTGATACATCCACTGTTAATGAGATCACCAGCTTTACCGACTACGCTGTACATGAAAAGGATCTTCAGTCGCTCGCCAATTCAGGCAAAGAATTTTATGGAGAAACCTTTGCTGAAGTCTTGAATCTGAACCTCAATTTTGCTTTTCCAAATCTCATTAAGGAACCTTCTGCTGTTAAAGCCCGTTTGGATGTGGCTGCCAATTCTGCAGAGATTTCCGATTTCCGGCTTACGCTGGGCGGTGGTCAGGAAAAACGCCTACAGGTTTCGATGCGTAGTAAAAACGATAATTATGAAAAGGGGCGCGATGCAAATGGGATATTTACTTTCGATCCTGCTGCTGATGCCCTTGATTTCAAGTTGACCTATACCCGCACTATTCCTACTGGCAAGGGATATCTCAATTATCTTACGGTTAATGCCCGCAGAAATCTGAAATTTGTTCAGTCGTGGATGCGGATTCAGAATACCGATTTTGTAGGAACAGAAACTTACAACCGGTATCGGATCAGTGAAGCACCTGCCAATCTACAGGTCTGGGATATTACCGATCCGGTGAATACTACCCGAATGACTGCTACCCGTTCCGGGAATGAGTTGATATATACGGCTTCTGCAAGAAGTCTGAGGATCTATGCTGCAGTGGATGTTACCGCTGCTTCCACCTTTCCTAAACCTGAAACGGTGGGTGAGGTGCCTAACCAGAATTTACATGGAATGAGTGCTCTGGATATGTTGGTTATTACACATCCCGATTTTCTCCAGCAGGCACGTCGACTTGCCGATTCACACAATGCAAAGGGAGAAATCAAAGTGAGTGTGGTTACAACCGAACAGGTGTATAACGAATTTTCTTCGGGAACGCCCGATGCAACCGCCTATCGCTGGGTCATGAAAATGTTTTATAACCGAGCCAACGAGGCTGGCAATACATCGCTGCGTCCGAAAAGTCTTCTCCTTTTTGGTCGTGGATCGTTTGATAACCGGAATGTTTTGCCTTCAACGGGTAAAAGTTTTGTACTTACCTATCAAACCGAGCATTCGCTTTCCGAAACTCTTTCGTATGTAAGCGATGATTATTTTACCTTCCTTGAAGATCATGAAGGGAATCGTGTGGATGCTCACTCCATGGATATTGGTGTGGGTCGCTTCCCGGTTACCAATCAGCAGGAAGCTACAGATGTGGTGAATAAAACCATCGGTTACATGCAGAATACCCGCAAGGGAATGTGGAAAAATCAACTTGGATATGTAGCAGATGATGGCGACGGAGCTCTTCACATGAGGGATGCCGATTCAGTAGCAGTTATGATCGCCCGCAATCATCCTTCCTATCAGATTACCAAAATTTACCTCGATGCCTACCAACAGTCAGTAAATGCAAGCGGTGAAACCTATCCCGTAGCCCGCGCTCAGTTTCATAACCTGATGAGGAACGGTATGTTGTTTCTGAATTATGTGGGACATGCCGGTACCACAGGTTGGACCAACGAACAAATTTTATCGACAGCCGATGTAAAATCACTTTCGAATCAAAATCTACCCCTGTGGGTGGCTGCAACCTGCGACTTCCTGCAGTTTGATAACCTTACTGTATCGGCCGGCGAACATGTGTTGCTCAATCCGGTGGGAGGGGGGATCGGGATGATTTCAGCTGCCCGGCCAGTTTATGCTTCCCAAAATAAGCATATCAACCGCATGATTAACCACTTCCTTTTTCTCAAAGAAAATGGCCAACATCTTCGGTTGGGTGAAGTGCTTCGAAGAGCTAAAAACAGTCTGGGTACAGAAATCAATAAATTATCCTATATTTTGGTGGGCGATCCTTCTGTAAGACTCAATTATCCGGATGAATACCAGGTTGTTGCCCAGCAGGTAAATGGAAAAAATATTGAAGGAAGAGATACCTTAAGGGCATTGTCGGTAACCACTATCAAAGGAATTATTGCTAATCAGTCGGGTTCAAAAGTGAACGGGTTTACCGGTAAAGTGTATGCGGATGTGTTCGACAAGGTGCAGCAGATCATTACACTGAATAACGACAAAAATGGGAACATGACCTATTTTGATCGTCCAAACAAACTGTTTTCCGGTATTGCTGAAGTTGTTAATGGTGAGTTTGAAATTACCTTTGTTATTCCCCGGGATATAAAATACAACTACGGATCAGGTCGTATAAATTTCTATGCTGAAGACCTGAATGATGGCCGGGAAGCACAGGGAATGCTCGAACGGTTCCTGATTGGAGGTTCGGATGAAAAAATTGCTTACGAAAGTGACGGTCCTTCGGTATCTATGTACCTTAATACTCCCGGATTCCAGTCGGGCGACCAGACAAATGAAACTCCGTTGTTTGTCGCAGATGTTTCCGATATGAGCGGTATCAATCAGGTAGGTAGTGGTATAGGTCACGATATCACACTTATTATCGACGATGATCCTGGTATGATATACACACTCAATGATTACTATACATCGGCGGTAAATGACTACACCCGCGGTCAGGTGCGTTTCAAATTGCCAACGTTAAAATCGGGCAAGCATACACTGACGTTCAGAGTATGGGATATGTTGAATAATTCCACTACGCAAACCATCGACTTTGAAGTGGTTAAAGGACTTGAACCAGTCATTTTCAAGGTGTATAACTACCCGAATCCGGTAACTACATCGACCCGTTTTGTAATTGAACACGACAGACCTGAAACAGTTATAGCTGCTAAAGTTGATGTTTTCGATGTTTCCGGACGTCGGGTATGGACTTTTAATCAGTCGACCCTCGATGAAATTCAGTGGGATGTGAGTGATGGGTTCGGTCGACAATTACCAAAGGGAGTTTACTTGTACAGAATAAGTATCGACACTGGAAAAGGATATATTGAGTCGAAGTTAAATAAATTCATTCTTACCGAATAAGTCGTTTTAAACAATAAATCTTTAAAATTTCGTTAGTATAGTCACGTAAAATACTTAATTTTGCGGGATAAATAAAAAAATTGAAAATAGCAACCTGATGAAAAAGCTTTCATTTATTATTGTATTAGCAACTGTTCTGCCTGTGTTAACTATGGCTCAGACAGAAGCTGAAAATCATCCTGTGACCGTTGGTGTGCAGTCTCTGACCATCTCTCCGGAAGCCCGTGGATCAGCTATGGGTGATTTGGGGGTGGCTACCTCTGCCGATGTCAATTCGCAATTCTGGAATCCTGCCAAATATGTTTTTACACAAAGTAATGCAGGTCTTTCGTTTTCATTCACTCCATGGTTACGTCGATTGGTAAACGATATTAATCTTACCTATCTTTCAGGATATTATAAATTCAACGACCGTAGTGCTGTAAGCTCGTCATTGCGTTATTTTTCACTGGGTGAAGTGCCTCTTACCGACTGGCAGAATAATTCAGCAGGTAGCGCGTTCCCGAATGAATTTGCTTTCGATGCAGCTTATTCGCAAAAACTATCGGAAACGTTCTCAGCTGCTACCGCTCTTCGTCTTATTTATTCCGACCTGAGCAACGGCCGTAACTTTGCCGGAGGTGGTATCGAAACCTATCCGGGAATTGCAGTTGCTGCCGACGTGGCGTTGTTTTATTCCAGTCCGCTTCAGCTTTCAACAGGTGATGCGAATCTTGCCTTTGGTCTTAACATCTCTAACATAGGTTCGAAGGTTAGTTACGATGAAGGAGCCTCCAGTAGTTTCCTCCCGGCTAATATCCGTTTGGGTGCTTCGTTTGATTATCCAATCGACGATTACCAGCGCATTTCATTCAGTGCCGATGCCAATAAACTGATGGCGCCTACCACAGATTATACAAAAACTGCCGACAATATCAACTATTACAACGACATGACGGCTCTTCAGGGAATAATTTCGTCGTTTAATGATGCGCCGGGTGGTTTTGAAGAAGAATTACGTGAAATATACTGGTCGGTGGGTGCGGAATATGTGTACAACAACCAGTTCGCAGTGCGTGCCGGATATTACAACGAAGATCAGTTCAAGGGCAATCGTAAATACTTTACTGCTGGTGCTGGCTTTAAACTCAATGTATTCCAGCTTGATGCAGCATACGTGGTTTCTGTGTCTCAAACCAATCCGCTGGATGGAACCCTGCGCTTCTCCCTGTCGTTTGACTTGTTCGGACTTCAAAACCTGATGCGTTAAGTAGAATGGAGTTTTCAATTCGTACCGGCATTGGCTACGACGTACACCGCTATGCCGAAGGTCGTGAGTTATGGCTTGGGGGGATCAAAATTGATCACCCCATTGGCTTACTGGGGCATTCTGATGCCGATGTGTTGATTCATGCCTTGTGTGATGCTATCCTTGGTGCTGCCAATTTGCGCGATATTGGCTATCATTTTCCCGATACAGCCGGAGAATATAAAGATATCGACAGCAAGATTTTATTAGACCGATCGATGGAGATTCTTCGTAACGCTGGCTATGAATTTGGTAATGCCGATTGTACAGTATGTGCCGAGCAACCTAAAATCAATCCTTATATTCCGGCTATGCAGGCAACGCTTGCTAAAGTGATGAAAGTGGATGCCGGACAGATTTCCATCAAAGCAACAACTTCTGAAAAAATGGGGTTTGTGGGGCGAATGGAAGGAATGAGTGCCTACGCATCTGTACTTATTTACAAAAAGTAGCGTTTTTTACATTTCGACCTGTTTATTTATACATTTTGCTTCGTTTCGTTGGAAGATGAATTGTACTTTTGTGCGGTTACACCTTCTATCGAATTATTTATGCTGGTAAAATGTTATGGCGCTGCCGTTCAGGGCATAGGAGCGCAACTGGTTACAATCGAAGTTAATGTTAGTCAGGGTATTCGTTTCCTGATTGTAGGATTACCCGATAACGCTGTCAAAGAAAGTCACGAACGCATTTCCTCGGCGCTTGGCTTTTGTGGTAAAAAACTCCCCCGAATGCAGGTAGTCATCAATATGGCTCCTGCTGATATCCGAAAAGAGGGCTCCGCCTACGATTTGCCGCTTGCAATGGGCATACTGGCTGCTTCGGGTCAGGTGCGTTCCGAACTGTGTGAACGTTACCTGCTGATGGGTGAATTATCCCTGGATGGTGTTTTAAAACCAATTCGGGGTGTGTTACCTATTGCTTTAAAAGCACGGGACGAAGGCTTTAAAGGGATTGTGCTGCCGCTGGAGAATGCCCGGGAAGCAGCTGTGGTGGAAGGGCTGGAGGTATATGGGATGACAGCTCTCTCGGATGTACTTCTTTTCTTTAACGGACTTTCAGATTGTAAACCTGTTTACCTGGATAAACAGGCACTGCTCAATCAGGAGTGTACGAATTCTCTCATTGATTTTTCGGAAGTAAGAGGTCAGGAAAATGTGAAACGCGCACTGGAGATAGCTGCGGCTGGCTCTCACAACATACTTCTCATTGGGCCACCAGGAGCCGGTAAATCAATGATGGCCCGTCGGCTGCCAACTATCATGCCTCCGCTGAGCATTCAGGAAGCAATCGAAACAACCAAAATACACTCGGTAGCAGGAGCAATTGAGAGCAATACAGCATTGGTTTTACAGCGACCGTTTCGAAGTCCGCACCATACGAGTTCTGATATTTCACTGGTTGGTGGGGGTCATACGCCTCAACCTGGTGAGATTTCTTTGGCGCATAATGGTGTGTTGTTTCTGGATGAATTGCCGGAGTTCAAACGATCGGTACTGGAAGTGATGCGTCAGCCCCTCGAAGAGCGCAAAATTCAAATCTCCAGAGCCCGTTACAGTCTCGAATATCCTGCCAGCTTCATGCTGGTGGCATCGATGAATCCCTGTCCCTGTGGGTTTTACAATCATCCCGAAAAGGAATGTCTGTGTGCTCCCGGTGCCGTCCAGAAATACCTGAACCGGATTTCTGGTCCTTTGCTCGATAGAATTGATCTGCAGATTGAAATTGTGCCTGTTTCTGTTGAAAAGCTTGCCGATCATCGCGATGCAGAATCAAGTGAGCAGATTCGTGCACGAGTGATTCGTGCCAGAGCTATTCAGGAAGAACGGTTTAGCAATTGTGAGGGCGTTTATTGCAACGCTCAGATGTCGGGCCGGCAACTGCGTCGATTTTTGGTACTGGACAAAGCAGGTTCAGAGTTATTGAAAAATGCAATGCGCCGGCTGAGTCTTTCGGCTCGTGCCTACGATCGCATCCTTAAGGTTGCCCGAACTATTGCCGACCTGGAAGAATCGGCGGCTATCCGTGCTTACCATCTGGCAGAAGCAATTAATTATCGTAATCTCGATCGTGAAGGATGGGCAGGTTAATCAAAACCCAGACAGGCAAGGGCGATGCTGTTGAATTTCGAGTCGGCCGAATCGCTGCGGGAAGTCATCACCACCGGTTTATCGGTGCCAAAAAGAATGCCCCCTACGCGTGCGTTGGCAAAGGTAATCACAGTTTTGTAAAACACATTCGCCGCTTCAAAACCCGGAAATATAACTACATCGGCATCACCATGAATAGGACTTTCTACATTCTTAACTGCCCCAAAGGCGGGATTCAGGGCCAGAAATATATCCAGTGGACCATCGATGATTGCATCTCCGAATTTTCCCTGCTTTACCTCGTCCATGATCTGTTTGTAATCATCCATGAAGTTCAGCTTGGGATTCATCTTTTCTGTACCGTGCAGCAGTGCAATTTTGGGGTGGGTGATGCCAAAATTACGGGTCATAGCGATGGCATAATCAATCATGGCCGTACGCTGGCGAAGGTTAGGTGCCGGGATTACCGCAGGGTCGCTCATGAAAATAAGCTTATTATACGAAGGGATCTCCATGGCTGCGATAAATGTTACTACCTGTCCATAGGGAACGATGCCTTTTTCTTTGTTGAGAATGGCTTTCAGCAGTACATCAGTATTTACGAGACCTTTCATCAGAATGTCGCCATCACCGTTCTTCACCATCTCGACAGCGCGTTCCGAGGCTTCGTACACATCTTTGCATTCAATGAGTTGCAACTGTTCGTGTGTATTAATCAACTGCATATCGAAATCGTCGGGATCACCGAGCAGTTGAGCACTGACCAAACCGGCATCCACTGCCTGCAGGATGGCACCAAAGGTATGCGAATCGGATGGGTTAACAACAACCAGTCGTTTACGTGCACTGATTTTCTGAAGATGTTGCGTGAGCTCTGAAAATGAAGTGATTCTAAGCATTGGATTTAGTTTGTGAAATTTTACAAATATACAATTTTTTATCCTGTCAAACTGAATTTTCTTCTTATCTTTGAGCAATTTTTTTGAGTATACATGCTGTTTCAGAGCGGTAATCCACAACCAGATTAGTTCCGCTTTTTTTCACAGCAAAAAAAAGAGAAAAGCAGATCTGTCACTTTCCTTCCTCAAAAGGAAATGTTCTCAACTGTAACGCTCATAAGAGTATTAAACATCAATTAGTTACACATGAAACGATTTCGATTTTTGAACAATCTCTTTGGCTGGATCGCGTTTGCTATCGCAGCGGCAACTTATCTTACCACCATGGAACCTACCGCCAGTTTCTGGGACTGTGGCGAATTCATTTCATCAGCTTATAAATTAGACGTTGGACATCCGCCGGGAGCTCCGTTTTTCATGCTTACCGGTCGCTTCTTCTCCCTGTTTGCTTCGGATATCACTCAGGTGGCTATGATGGTCAATGCCCTTTCGGCGCTTGCCAGTGCGTTTACCATTCTGTTTCTTTTCTGGACTATTACTCACCTGGCCCGGCGTATTATCATGCGTAAAGAGGAAGATGTTACCTTTGCACGCGTTGTGGGTATCCTCGGAGCCGGTATGGTGGGAGCGTTGGCCTATACGTTTTCTGATACCTTCTGGTTTTCAGCCGTCGAAGGTGAAGTTTACGCCTATTCTTCACTCTTTACTGCTGTCGTTTTCTGGGCTATTCTGAAATGGGAAGATGTGGCCGATCAGCCCGGTTCCGACCGTTGGTTGATTTTTATCGCCTACCTGATGGGTATTTCTATTGGCGTCCACTTGCTGAACCTGCTTGCCATTCCGGCCATCGTACTTGTGTATTACTTCCGTAATTATTCAAAGGTTACTGCCTGGGGTGTGGTGCGTGCCATGCTGGTTGCTGTGGTTATTCTGGGTGCAGTGTTGTATGGCATCATTCCGGGTTTTGTTGAAATGGCCAGTCGCTTCGAATTACTTTTCGTAAATAGCTTTGGAATGAGCTTCAATAGCGGGATGTTTGCTTACATCATTCTCACACTGGCTATTCTCGTTTGGACGATTATAGAAACAGCTCAACAGAAAAATTATACCCGGATGATTATAGCATTCCTGGCAGCTGTAACGATTGTTGGAATTCCGTTCTTCGGTACCCATTTCCTGCTGGGAATTGTGCTGATAGCTGCGCTGGCTTACCTGCTGCTGAAGTTTAAAGCAAAAGTGGATGCCCGCTGGCTGAATACTACCATTATGATGATTACTGTGATTTTAATTGGTTATTCTTCCTACACCGTTATCGTCATCCGCTCTGCTGCCAATCCTCCGATGGATCAAAACTCGCCGGATAATGTGTTTTCTCTGAAATATTACCTAAACCGTGAGCAGTACGGCGATCGTCCTCTTTTCTACGGTCAGACTTACAACGCTCCTGTTAAACTGCGCATCGAAGGGAATACCTGTATTCCGATTTTCGAAACAGGTGATCCCCAGTATTCTCCGGAACCCAAAACATCAGTGGATCAAAAAGACCGATATATTGTTACCGGAAACAAGATGGATTATGTAATGGACGATCGGTTTATGATGCTTTTTCCGCGTATGTACAGTTCACAGGATCATCATGTTAGCGCTTATAAAGCATGGGGCGATGTGAAAGGAAAACGCGTTCGATTTGATTATTGCGGACAACAGCGAACCGAATATGTGCCTACATTCACCGAAAATCTTCGCTTCTTCTTTAACTATCAGCTGAACTTTATGTACTTCCGCTATTTTATGTGGAATTTCAGCGGTCGTCAGAACGATATTCAGGGGCATGGCGAAATTGATAGGGGTAACTGGATTACCGGTATAAATTTCATTGATAAAGCACTTGTAGGTGATCAAACCGAACTGCCATCTGAACTCAGGGATAATAAAGGCCGCAACAAGTACTATATGTTGCCGCTGTTATTGGGGATTCTTGGTATTCTTTTTCTTGCATACAACGGAAAAGAAGGAAAACATACCTTCTGGGTGACCATGTTGTTGTTCTTCCTGACAGGTATCGCCATCGTGTTGTACCTTAATCAAACGCCCTATCAGCCCCGCGAGCGTGACTATGCCTACGCTGGTTCGTTCTATGCATTTAGTATCTGGATTGGACTGGGTGTGTTGGGTATAATTCAGTTTGCCAAAAAGTACCTGCCCGAATCGGTTCTCGCTGTAATCGTGAGTGTTGCATCGCTTGGAGTGCCTGCTCTTATGGCAGCCGAGAACTGGGACGATCACGATCGCAGTAACCGTTTTGCGGCCCGCGACTTTGGTTACAACTACCTGGTGTCGACCGAAAAAGATGCAATAATTTTCTCCAATGGTGATAACGATACTTTCCCGCTCTGGTACAACCAGGAAGTGGAAGGTCAGCGTACCGATGTGAGGGTATGTAACCTGAGCTATCTCCAAACCGATTGGTACATTGATCAGATGCGCCGTGAAGCCTATGAGTCGGCACCACTGCCAATCTCGTGGACTC
>JANJXE010000355.1 GCA_024709185.1 Paludibacter sp. | reverse complement strand
ATAAACTATAAGTAGATATCTATAGATAATACTTCTATATACAAATCAGTTTACAAAAATTTGATAGCTTCCCTCAGGTAAATCGAACTTAGTTGAACTTAATATTGTAGTAATATTGCTGGATTTATTTAGTAATCGAATCGTTGAAAATTCACTTACTGGCAAGGTTATGGTTGAGATAGTCTCTTTTGGTATTTTTATTTCGAAAATCATTGAGCCATCCGGCATTTTTTTCCAGTTTGAATTAATTTCTCCAAAAGGAGAAGAATAGCTGCAATTAACAAATGAAAGTCCATCCGGAATATGCGGAGCAATACTAAATCTTTTAAATCCCGGAAAATCATTCATAGGTTTGATACCTCCCGGGTATCTGTAAAACCATGCAGATACGGAGCCAAACATAGGATGATTATTGGAATATACATCATCGCTTCCGGCCCAATGTTCCCAAAGTGTGGTAGCACCTTTATCAATCATATACCCCCAACCCGGAAAAGCTGTACTATTTACAATTTCGAAAACTTTATCCGAATAACCGTTTTTTGAAAGAGCCTCTAAAATATATTTCGTACCAAATATACCTGTTGTGAAATGCCGTCCCGGAGCATCATCAATAGCCCGAAGTAAAGAATCAATAGTTGCTTGTTTGTCTTTTTCTGGTACAATATCAAAATACAGTAAAGTTGCATAAAAAGTTTGCTTATTAAAAAACTCTGTCATATTGTTTAGTTTTTCGGTAGCAATTATCTTTTCTTTCTCGGGCAATAGATTAATATAAAGCATAGAAGCTTCGCGAGATTGCTGATTTATTAAATGAAAAGAATTGGCGCCCCAGTACATGCTGAGCATTTGATCTTTAATTTTTTGCTCCAGTTCCTTGAACCTGACCTGGTTAACGCTATCGCGCATCAATTCGGACAAACGAACCATAATTTTAGCTGAATTTAAATAGGCAGCAGTTCCTATTAACTGAACCGGAACGTTGATGATTGATTCGTGGTCACCAATACCTTTATCAACCACCCCGTTTGGATGAATACGTGCCGCTTTTTCCATCCATTTTAAATCAAATTCATACAGTTCTCTCACTATCGAAGTATCACCATAATAGCTTAGCAATTTGTCCTGCAATTCAAGAATAGCAGCTTCAAAATTAAGACCGCAATAGTGCAATCCTACATAAGGTGCCCCATCAATGAACATGGAATCGTTAGTTGCATCTATCCAATCATACAGTGTTTTACGGTAAAAGCTTTTCATATCAAAATTGGTGATAAATGCTTCATTAGTTGCATATAAATCACCCCCATACCCGAATTTCTCCCGTCCTGGACAGTCAGACTGTACACTCATCAGGTTACTCAGGAACGTGCGTCTCGTTGCATCCTGAATCGAATTAACTAAATCTGAAGAACATGAAAAAGAATTGTTGTTTATCACATTGCTACTTAATGCTATTCCTTTAATATCTTCATTTTTTGGCTTATAATGCAATCCTGCGATTTCCATATATCGATATACACGGAAAGAGAAAGACGGACTGTACCAAACATCTGTGTTATCACCAAAAATATAAGTACCACCTTGCGCAGCCAAATCCGGAGCTCCCTCACCTCCTTTGCCTTTGGATTTAATTTGACCAGCCACAGCAGTCATAGGATTAAGTTCACCATTTGGATGTTTTAACTCCCCGAAGCGAAAATGAAGAGTATCCCCCTTTTGACCTTGAAGTCGGATTTTAAATGTACCTGTGAAATTCACACCCATATCCATCAAATACGTATTGTTCTTCAGTTGAGTTATTTCAACAGGCACTATTTCATTAATTTGCTGAATAAAGGGAAAAAATGTTTTTTGTAATTTACCACCCGGACCCGGGCTTATTACTGCTGATTTCCATGAAATGTCATTGAAATTGTGTTTATTCCAATTTAATAATTCACGACTTGCATCATACGTTTCACCCAAATAGACATTATTACGTATAATAGGTCCGTAATTGTATTTCCAGCTTGTATCGCTGTTTATTTCCCAGGTTTTTCCGTTGTGAAATACGATTTTTAAACTTGCAATGAATACCGGACGACCCGTTGTAAGACTATTTCTGAGATTTAAATTTCCCCAAAATTTAAGAGGAAGAGGATTATAAAAACCATTTCCAAGTGAAACACCGATGCAGTTTTCACCTTTTGTTATGAGGTTCCTTATATCGTATTCGGCATAATATATTCGTTTGCCAAAGTCAGTCCAGGCGGGATCGAGGTAGTTTTTGTCTAACTCCTTACCATTAATAGATGCGGAGTAATATCCAGCTGCGGTAATATAAAGCCTGGCGGATTTAATTTTTGATTTTATGCTAAATTTTTTCCTAAAAACGGGTGCCGGATCATCGGTATAAAATAAAGAATCTACAGTTGGTAAATTTTTGCCATCGTATATCCAAACTGCATTTTTAAAATCGTCGTGTATAGGGCTTTGGGCAGTTAGGGGAATAAAGACTAAAATCAATAATAAAATACATAATAATAAAGATAATCTTTTCATTGAAATTAAAAATTAGTGATGCACAAATATTTCAGGATTTTAATTGTATCATTCTCCGCTACCAATTATCAGTTCTAAACGGCATCAGGGGTAATCCGTTTGTATCAAATAAATTTGGTATTTCTTCATTCGTAAAGCAATACCTTACTGCCACCGGATTTTTAACCTTGTTTGATATCAGAATGATTTCACCATTATCATCAATCAAAGCCTTTGCAGGATAGAAAATCTTGTCAGCACCAGCAATTTTAAAGCCGCTAACTTTATTATCTGTGCAGCGCAGTCGTCCAACAGATTTGACAGTAATAACTGCCTTCTGATTATCCAATTTTACAGATGCGAATTTTGGAGAATATGGGTGTAAATTCCCGAACCCGTATTGCTCCATTAGCACCAGATTTGCTAATCGAACACCAACTCCGGCTTTTAAACGCGGATGAATATCTTTCACATCATTGACTAAATCCCCAACAGTTATCATTCCGGTTTTATGGACTTGAAGTACCAACTCTTGTTGTTCTCTAAGATAAGCAGCTGCATCTTTGGGGTAATATCCATCGAATGGTGCAATTTGAACGTAATAAAAAGGCAAATCTGCTTTAAAAGTCTTCCGCCAGCTGCAAATTAGTTTTTTAAGCAATTTGCCATAATTTAATGCTTCTTTCATTACCAAAGCATTACTTTCGCCCTGATACCAAATAATTCCTGCAAATTGGAAAGGAGCTAAGGGATAAATCATTGTGTTATAAATTATTGAAATAGCCTGTGGTGCCCATGCTGTACCGAAATGACTTTCGGCTTCCATTTCTTCAACATTATCAAATGCAGTTTCCGGCATCCAGGGTTGAATGCTGGTTGCTCCCCAACTGGCATTAATCAATCCAACCGGAACATGTAGAGTTTTCTGCAAATGATTACCAAAGAAGAATGCCACTGCACTAAAATTTTTCACCGTGCTTGAATCACATACTATCCACTTTCCTTTAACATCAGAATGTGGATGTATGTCATACGTGTTTTCCACCTGAAAAAAACGGATTTTATTATTTTCAGGTTCTTTTAGCAAGTTACCCGCATCAAGAATATCTTCACGAGTTTTCATTGCCATATTTGATTGTCCGGCACTCAACCAAACTTCACCAATAGAAATATCAGAAATTACAATTTTATCTTTGTCTACAAAGAACTGCAGATTGTATCCCTGGCCGGCCTTTGGCGTTTTGAGTTTTGTCTTCCAGGTACAATCATTTTTTACCAAAACGTTGATTGTATCGCTGGGACACCAGCTGCAAACAATACTTACTTCTAAAGTGGGTGGGCCCCAACCCCAGATACTAATTTCGGACGACTGTTGCAAAACTGCATGGTCGCTAAAAACAGAAGGTAACCGAAGAGGTATATTCTGAGCATTTAATCCAAAATATACTATCGAAAGCAACAGAAAGATTATCTTTCTCATTAATACTACATTATTTTTAAAGTTCTAATCGAAGTAAAACAGCTCCTCCGCCTGAAATATCGCATTCTAAACTGTTATTCTTGTCCAATTTAAGGGGTTCTTCTTTCCCATTAATATTGGAAACTGCATAAACCTTTTCAATTTCACTTTTAAAACTGATTACGGTTGCCAACTTTCCTTCTTCACAGCTCATGTTTTCGCCATGTTTTTTATTCACGATCATAACATATGGTCGATTTTCGGTATCTTCAAAATAGCTTAAAATATAGCCCCTGTTCTGAGTTCTGTCCTTTGAATCAATCTTAACAATGTATTGCTCATCAACTCCAGCCCAATTTTTGGTAGCAAATTCATCCGTTCCAACAGGAGGAAATGGTTCATTAAACCCTAGAATATGTCTCACTTTCAGACTCTTCAGATTAATCAAAGTTTCACCCCATGCTAAAGCTTGTGCATTTATTCTGGCTACATCATTAAAACGTTCACCCTTTTGATCCTGTGCATTTAGTACACCTGAACCAAATTCATACACATTGCTTCCAGGCACTTTAATACGCCCCTGCTTAAAATCATATACTGAATCTTTTTTATTTATTTTCATCAGTTCTGAGTTTGTAAGTTCATTGATTGCCACTACAGGATGTCTGAAATAAAAGTAGAATAAACCTTTACTGCCATAGGCCAATAGTGAATTAACCTGCCAGGCCAAATCAGAATCACTTACATCCCGGTGTGCATCAGATGAATAAACCTGCACAAAACCAAGAATCTTACAATTATTCTTTTGAGCAGTCTCACGCATGATTTCCAAATCATGATAATAGGTAGTTCCTTCGTAACCTAAACGATAATTTGGATAATTATCCAACGAAGCATAAGCCGGGCGGAGTTTATCAAAATATTGATCAACATACTCGCGATAACTACTTTGCAAAACTGATTGACTTACATACGATGGAAATAAATTTACAAGGCTTATCATTGTTGGATGCTTAGACCTTAAAAAATCGAATTGCTTCTTTAAATCATCCAGTTGATAAGTTTTAGGTTCATCACCCAGAAAAAAACCAATGCGTTTAGGGTCTTCAACATGGAAATCTGCCATCGACTTATAATCGTATCCTTTGTAATTAAACTCCTTAAAAAGCATCCAGTTTCCTTTCCAGTATTTTTTCAGAGTGCTATAATCCTTTTCGTCAGGATGAATCATCATTACGTTAAATCCGGCTTCGGCATACCAAGCTAACTGTTGCCCGGTTAATGCCGGTGGAATAAATGAAAGAATGGGAAATGGTTTTATTGTAATTTCTGTTGGGACAGCTTTATTCGTTAACGTTTCAGGACTCTTGTTATTGATGTTTAGAGTGTATCCTACTACTGAAATAAAAAGCAAAATAACAATTGGTGAAATTCGATGTTTCATTTTTTTGACTGTTGAAGTTTGGCATCTATTGAAATAACAGATGAAAATTATCTTTCTTATATGTTGAGTGACTTGCTATTGACGAATAATTCTACCGGTGTATGTTGAATTCTTCATTTTCAAATTATACAGGTATATGCCACCTGGCAAATCTGAAGTATTAAAACTATCGGTATTTATTCCTTCAGATTTAAATAATTTGGCTGAACGAAACACTGTTTTACCAAGTAAATCTGTAATGGTAAATTCTACCGGTTGATCTTTAGACAAATTGTATTCAATGTTAATAGTAGATTGAAATGGATTAGGATAAGCAAGAACATTTTCTTGATTCGATGACATTTGAACATCATTAACTCCGGTATTAAGCCAGGTTGGTCGGAACAGGATTCCATTTCCTGCGGTTAATAGCATACTGAATTCAACACCAGTGCTGTTGGTTGTGAAATTTGAAATACTAATCCATGTATTCACATCAGCATCAAAATATTCCAATTTAGCAACCTGTTTTTTTAGTTTGATGGTTACTTGCGAATCGCTAACAGAATCTTTATTCATAACCATAAACAAATCATTGTTAGTTTGGTCTTTGAAAAGTCCTACTAAATACCGTTTATTACCACTTACGTTACTTACTATCTGATCGGACGGC
>JANJXE010000435.1 GCA_024709185.1 Paludibacter sp. | reverse complement strand
AAGGAGTAGTGAAGAACAGTAGTTTTACACGTTTCTCCGGACGAGCCAATATTAGTCAGGAGCTAAGTAAGATTTTTTCATACGGTATTAATGCGACTATAAGTTATGTGAATAACACAAATGTGCCACTTGGAAGAGAAGACTTTGAGAACTCAGGATTGATTAATTCTGCGTTAGCTTACGACCCAACAATTCCGGTTAAGGATGATAAAGGTAACTATTTTATTAGTCCAACAATGCCAATAGTGCCCAATCCTGTTTCAATGCTTGAAATCACTGATTACACGAAAAATATGCGTTTTCTTATAAATGGTTTTGTACAGGCAAATTTATACAAAGGTCTAACTGCAAAAGTCAATATGGGTATTGATGATCAACGGGGAACGCGTTATTCCTATTTACCCAAAACAACCTTGTACGGATTACAGGATGGAGGAAATGCAAGTAAGAACAGTGTTCAGAGGTTTGATCGATTACTTGAAACTACGTTAATTTATGAATTAAAGATTAATGAGGATCATAAATTCAATGTGTTAGCAGGTTATTCTTATCAGGATTTTAATCTTGAATTTACGACCGCACAAAATAACAAATTCTTCACAGATGTCTTTTTATACAACTCATTATCCTCTGGTGAAGCTGACAGACCTTTTGTATCATCAGGAAAAAGTGAAAACAAACTGATTTCCTATTTTGGAAGAGTAAATTATTCCCTATTAGACAAGTATCTTCTTACTATTACAGCCCGAAATGATGGTTCCAGCAATTTTGGAGTAAATAACCGCTTTGCATTTTTTCCATCTGCAGCAGTAGCCTGGAGAATTAACCAGGAAGATTTTCTGAAAGAAAGCACACGCCTGAGCAATTTAAAACTTCGTGTAGGTGTTGGTCAAACCGGAAACAGTAATATCGGAGCCGGCGCTTTTGAATACTATACCTCAGCCTGGCAAGAGGCAGTATTTGGAAAGAGGGTGTATACAGGTACAGCAAAATCACAAATGGCAAATCCTGATTTGAAGTGGGAAACGACTACCGAAATCAATACAGGCATAGACTTTGGATTTTTTAATGAGAGAATTAGCGGAAGTGTTGATTATTTTTACAAACAGATCAAAGACTTGCTGGGCTACAGGACCTTAAAGTCGTTTATGGAAGTGTCGACGGTTGCAGCAAATATAGGCAAAACACAGAGTCAGGGTTTTGAAGTAACTTTACGTACCGATAATCTAAATCGCACACAACTCAAATGGAATACTGAGTTTACGTTTACCCGCTATGTAGATCGCTGGTTAGAGCGAAATCCCGAATTAAATCTGAACCCCTGGCAGAAAAATGATGATCCCATTCGTGCTTATTATACCTATTTGGCAGATGGTATTCTAACCATTGGAGAAACTCCGCCTTCACATATGCCAAACTTGTTACCTGGTCAGTTTAAGGTTAAAGATGTGAATGGCTATGTTCGTGATGAATTTGGGAATTTAATTCCGGGTGAAGATGGCAAAATTCAATATTTGGGAACTCCTGATGGCATCTTAGATCAAGCCGATATTGTGCTGTTTGGCACGTCTGATCCGGGATTTTCTCTGGGTTTGGGTAATACATTTGAATACAAAGGGTTTGATCTTAATATCTTTTTCTATGGTATGTTCGATCGACTTGTATACAATCAAACACGTGAAAAGTATTCGATTCCTGAAATCAGACGAATTTTAACCGGTCAGAATTTTATGGCTGAAGTTACTGAGCGTTGGTCCAGCACAAATCCTAACTCTGAATTACCTTCCGGATTTGTTACGACTTATCCGCAACCAGGAACATATCTCTGGGAAGAAGGATGGTTTATAAGATGTAAAAATATTACAGTGGGATATACATTGCCTTCAAAATGGTTGAAAAATTTCGCATCAAAGGCCCGATTTTTTGTAGATTTAGGAAATCCTTTTGTTATAACCGCTTACACCGGAAATGACCCGGAAACCGATTTTAAGGCAGGGTATCCGAACCAACACAGTTTGCTGGCTGGATTTGATATAACTTTTTAATCTCAATTAAAATTATCAAGAATCATGAAATCAAAAATAATAATTCTAGCTTTTTTAGTTGTTAGCTTCGCAGGATGTTCTCTCGATATTGAGATCTACGATCAGTTGACTGCTGATAATGTTTTAAATACCGAACAGGATTTATCAGCTGCTGTAAATGGTATCTATCACGAGTTCAGAAAAGGTGGTTGGGCAGCTTACAATTGTTCATGGGGATCTTTGCTAACTATGCAGGTTGCTTCTACAGATGAAGCCGATTGTAATTATATTTGGGATGCACAAATCGATTTTATGTGGCTTCCACATACTCCCGCCGATTTGGGGTCGTTTTACAATTTTTTTATGCCATCTGTCACCAAAATTACTTCCCTGATAGAAAGGATGAAGTCAGTTGCAGTTTCAGCTCCTTTAAAGAGAAGATACACAGCTGAACTACGCACCATTCGAGCAATTTTTGCTTACGATCTGTATGATTTATATGGCACTGTCCCATTGGTTGTTGACCCTGAAATAGCCTTAAGTCCAGAGAAAGCGTTGGAGTGGAAACCTATTCGGCCTACAGTTGAATGGTATGTCAATTTTGTAGAAAAGGAACTCAAAGAAGCACAGGAGAATCTTCCGAAACAATCAGACCTGAAAGATAGCGAATGGGGACGTATGACAAAGGGGATTGCACAGATGTATCTGCTCAAACTGTATTTGCATGAGGCAGGACAGGAACGTCATTATCGATCAAACGAAAGTAAAGCCATGCAATATTGGAGAAAAGTAGATTCAATAACTAATGTGATGATTACAAGTAACCAGTACACACTGCAGAATGAATATATGTCTATATGGGCACCTGATAACCAGCGAAACAAGGAAGTTATATTCGCTTTACCCTGCGTGGCAATTGGAGGTCTGGGGAATCAATTTCTAGCTCAAACGTTACCGAGTGACTATGTTTCTAGGGATGGTTTGCCACTAACTAAATGGGGCGGATTTCTTTCTAATTGGGAAACCTACGACAGTTATGC
>JANJXE010000333.1 GCA_024709185.1 Paludibacter sp. | reverse complement strand
TTTCACCTGTTCGAGTCCCGGGTTGTCGAGCGTAAGCAGATTAAAAACCTCAGTATTTAACTCCTGAGCCTTCACGGGCAACAACAAAAAGCTTATAGCGAGTACTGTTAGAATTCTGAATTTCATGTGTAAATAATTGTTTTTTAAACGGTCGTAAAGAAAAGACCACTATGATTTTAGTTCGCTGCAACAGCCAGTTCTTTGTAGCGTTTTAATGCTTCCAGGTAATAATAGTCGGCATAATTGAGTGGCGTATCAATTTCGGAATTCGCCGGCAGGTGCCCCACCGAATGCATCAACACAAAACCCTTATTTTCTCCTTTTTTAGCAAGATAGGCTTCACCGGAGAGATTTTTCAATATAGTTTCGGCGTAGCTGAAGTACGAACCTCCATCTTCAACAAAGGTGCTTAACTCGAAAAGTGCCGATGCGGTGATCGCTGCAGCAGAGGCATCCCGGGGTGCATCAGGAATATCCGGTGCGTTATAATCCCAGTACGGAATCCGGTCGTTGGTATCGACGCTCTTCATAATGAACGAAGCTATATTTCGTGCAAAGTCGAGGTATTTTTCATCCTGAGTAAAGCGATAACATACGATGTAGCCATACAAGCCCCAGGCTTGCCCGCGTGCCCAGGCACTCTCGTCGGCATAGCCCTGAAAGGTACCTTTCGAGCGCACACCACCGGTAATGGTATCGTAATCGATTACATGATACGAGGAGAAATCGCTGCGGTAGTGCTGCTGCATGGTAATGTCGGCATGACGCACCGCTACCTCTTTGTACTTCGGATCACCTGTATGTTCGCTGGCCCAGAACAGCAATTCAAGGTTCATCATATTATCGATGATGACCGGATACTGCCATTCACCGAAATCCCACGAACGAATGGTACCGCTTACAGGGTGGAAACGTGAGATAAGATTATCAGCAGTTTGTACCATTACGGGAACGTAGCTGGTATCGCCCGTCAACCGGAAACCATTGCCATAACTGCAATACACCATAAAACCTAAATCGTGAGTACCCCTATACTCTTTCAGGTTGTACAACAAATTAGTAAACTGCTGTGCCTTTGATTTAAAGCTTTCATCACCGGTAAATTCGTACATGTACCAAAGGCTGCCCGGAAAGAAACCACTGGTCCAGTCGTATAAGTCTTCAAGGCGTACTGCTCCATTGCGGATTGAACGTGGCAACTTTGCCGAATCGGCAATTTCATCGGCCAGCATCGTAAGCTGGTAACCTGCAGTGTCGATACTCTGGTCGACCCACGACTTTTGCTGACACGAAACACTCAGCACTGCAACTGCAATTAATGTAAGTAAAAAAGATTTCTGGTTCATACGATTCATTTTATTTGACGATGCAAATAAACCGTATTTAATCCGTAGCGTGCTTGAAATTTGTAGAAAATAATATCAATTTTGTTACAATCTTCTTGATTTTACGTACTCTGTAGGAAGACAGCCATAATATTTACGAAAACTGGTTGCGAAATACGAAGGAGTATTGAAACCGACCATTGTACTTACCTCAGCCACATTGTACCGACCATCGAGGAGCAACTTACAGGCTTCGTTGAAACGTACCTTTCGGATGAAGTCGATGGTCGACTCACCGGTAATCGCTTTTAGCTTGAGGTGCAGGTTCGAACGACTCATTCCCATCTCTGAACAAAAAATATCGGTTGAAAACTCACTATTGTCAAGATTTTTATGTACAATGGCCAGGGCCTTTCGCAGTAATTCCTCATCCATAGCATTAAACGTAATTTTCTCAGGCTCTACTTCCTGCGATTTGGCATAGTACTCCTGGCTACGGCGCCGGGCTTTCAGCATGTTCTGAATTTTCATCTTCAACACCGAATAGGTAAATGGCTTGGGCACATAATCGTCGGCCCCCACCTCCAGCCCTTCAAGCTGATCTTCGGTATTGGTTCGGGCCGATAACACGATGACGGGGATATGACAGGTTTTGATATTTTGCTTAATAGCCCGGCACAATTTGATACCATCCATTTCGGGCATCATCACATCAGTCAGCACCATGTCTACCTCTTCCTCTTTGAGCAGCTCGAGTGCTTCAACACCATTTCCGGCAGTAAGCACCCTGTAGTGGGCCGACAATTTTCCGGAAAGGTAATCTGTAACTTCCTTGTTGTCTTCCACAATGAGCAGGGTATCACTTTTTTGCGATGAATCTTCTGCGACAGGCCGTTCGTTGGAGATCTCGTTATCCACAACAAAATCGAGCACGGCCGGTGACGTTTTTTTCTCGTCGCGGGCTGCTGGCTGTGCAGCCAGTTCGTCGGCATGATAGGCCTCCGTATTTTGGGGAATATAAACTGTAAATACACTCCCTTCGCCCGGTTGACTTTTCACTTCAATCCTTCCATGATGGAGGTCCACCAGTCGTTTCACGAGCGACAAGCCAATGCCGGTGCCCATGTGATCGATATTCACCTGGTAAAACCGATCAAAAATCAGTTTCAGCTTATCTTCCGGAATACCACAGCCCGAGTCCTGCACTTCTAAAATCAGGTGATCAAGATCTTCTTCTATCCGAACTGTTATCTTACCTCCTTCGGGAGTAAACTTAAAGGCGTTGGATAACAGATTTGTCAGAATCAGCTCGAGGTAATTGGTATCGGCCAACATTTCCTTTTCTTTTGTCAAATCTTCGGTGGTGAAATGAATTCGGTTGCGTTTTGCACTCTTTTCGAATAATCCGGCAATATCTGCAACTTGTCGGCGCACATCTACAGGATGCACTTTCAGTTCGAAAAAGCCAAGTTCAGCGCGCCTGTAATCCATTAACTGATTCACAAGGTGCAGCATTTTATTCGTATTTTTATGAATATGCGCCAGTTGCGAACGCTGCCATTTGTCGGTTGCCCGTTCCATCAACTCCTGCAGGGGGGATACAATCAGCGTTAAGGGCGTCCGAAATTCATGAGAGATATTGATAAAGAAACGCGTTTTCATCTGGTTCATCTCCTCAATCTTTTCCTTTTCCTGCCGCTCTTTTTCCAGCTGTTCGTTCATGGCCCTTCGTTGGTTAAGAAAGCGCATTACATACCAACCAACAACCAGTGCAACAACGGTGAACAGCAGGATGGCCCACCAGCTGCGCCACCAGGGTGGAAGCACCCGAATCTCCAGTTCCGAAAATTCCTCGTTCCATTTTCCATCGTTGTTGGCAGCTTTTACTCTGAAGGTATAGTTCCCGGGGCTCAGGTTGGTATAGGTGACCTGCCGCGTATCGTTGCTCACAATCCAATCTTTATCCATACCCTCCAACTGATAGGCAAAGGTATTGTGTTGTCCGGCAAGGTAATTCGGTACAAAAAATTCGATGGTAAGGCCTTGTTGATTCGCTTTCAGAGTAATTTTTCGTGTATTTAGAATATGGTCAGAAAGCACCCCTGTTTCATCCAACGGATGTACTTCACGATTCTGTACCAGGATTCGGCTGATACGTGCCCGTGGGGTGTGGGGATTATCAATCAGCAATTCAGGGTAAAAACGGGTGATTCCATTGATGCCTCCAAAATACATCAGGCCCGAACGCGACTGACAATAGGAATACATGTTAAACTGACGAAATTCCAGTCCATCAGCCTCGGCATAATTCCGGAAAACGCCCGATTCCGGATTGAAAACAGATAATCCTACATTCGTACTTATCCACAGTCGTCCAAATGAATCTTCAAGAATCCCATACACCATATTTCCGGGCAATCCATCTTCTTTGCTATAAAGCTGAAAGTTACCATCTTCGTTGTAGAGATTCAGACCACCACGAGTACCAATCCAAATGCGTTTGCGCGAATCTTCAAAAATGCAGTTTACTGTACTATTCACCACCGTTCCGTTATAATCGCCAGATTGAAACACCCGGACTTTTCCGCCGGATGATTCAATAACACCGAGCGATTTCTCACCCCCTATCCACATACGGCCTTTCGAGTCGTTTTTCAGAAAAAACACCTGGTCGGAGCCCATTGCAGCTATATCAATTTCAGTCGTCAGCGAAGTTTTTTCATCCATCCGGTACAAGCCTGTAAGAGTACCTATCCATATTGCACCTTCAGCATCGTAGGTCAGAGCATACACATCGGCAAGCGACTTGTGATGGATTGCAATCCGTTGTACCGCATTGGTGCGTTTGTTAATTTTCACCAGTCCTCCGGCATGAGCTCCTGCATACACCGACGTCCTATCGTTGGAAAGCAAAAAGGTTTTGATATTGTTTGATTCCAGCGCAGGCTGGTTTTCGTGAGTAATATAATCGAACGATTCACTTTTCGGATTGTAGATATTAATTCCCCTATCGTTGGTTCCAATCCAGATTCGCCCATCGGCATCTTCCACCATACAACTGATAACCTTATCGTTGAGCGATCGGGTATAGGGATTCTGTTGCAAGTGATCAAACTTGTTTTTCAGAGGATGATAATAATTAATTCCGCCGTAGAACGAACCAAGCCACATTCCGCCCTGGGTATCCATGTAGATGGAACGAATCGAATTCTGACTGATGGAGCTCTCGCGGGTGGGATCGTGGTACAAATTTGTGAAGGTATCTTCACCATTGGCCAGTATACTAAGCGCATTAAAAGTACCTATCCAGAGATGAAACTGTGCATCAAACGCCAGCGAACGTACATAATTGGAACTCAGGCTGTTTTTATTTTTCGGATCGTGCCGGAAATTAACCACTTCACCTGTAAGCATATTCAACCTGAACAGACCACCACCCTCGGTACCCACCCAAATCCGGGTTTCCGACTGTGGCAAAACCGACTGAATGGTAAGTCCGTCGAATGCAGTATGCACAGGACCAAGGGTCTTACGGCTTGTGTTATACACCAGCAATCCCTGTGTAGTGCCAATCAGAATCAGGTTCCCCTGACGGGCCAGTGATTGAATGGGAGATTTGATTGTGGAAAGCTGTTCGAATGGTACAAAAACCTCCTTTTTTTTATCGAAAAAGAGTAAACCAGCCTCGGTGCCCACCAGCAAATGAGTAGCATCAAACTCTACCAGAGCATTGACCTGCACAACCTTTTCGTCGTCGGTACTACAAACATAATTCATAAAATTATCGCGTTGCTCAACATAGCGCGACAGGCCACCACGGTTACCCACCCATACATTTCCATCCGAATCGACAAATAATGTACGCAATACATCGTGCATCAGTGAATTGGGATTATTCCTTTCATTACGATAAACCCTGAATGTATACCCATCGTAGCGGTTGAGCCCATCGAAAGTAGCAAACCACATTATATCGTTCTTATCCTGAACGATG
>JANJXE010000531.1 GCA_024709185.1 Paludibacter sp. | reverse complement strand
ATCGCGGTACACATTGGTACCTGAAAGCGATTCATACGTCGATTGAGCCATCATTCCGTGTAGGGCATGACCAAATTCATGCAGGAAAGTGGTTACTTCATCGAAAGTCAACAAAGCAGGTTTGGTATCGGTTGGGCGTGTAAAATTCATCACAATTGTAACATGCGGACGACTGTCTGTGCCTTTTTCCATCCACTGACCTTTAAATTCACTCATCCATGCACCTGGTCGTTTGCCATCGCGGGGATGAAAATCGGTGTAAAGCACGGAAAGGAACTTCCCATTTTTGTCTTTAACTTCGTACACATCCACTTCAGGATGGTATTTTTGTATAGTAGTATTTTTGACAAACTGAAGACCCCAAAGACGGGTTGCCAGTCCAAACACGCCCTTTTTCACCCGTTCGAGTTCAAAATACGGTTTCAACTGCTCGTCATTAACCGAATACTTTTCATCTTTCAGCTTTTCGCTGTAAAACGACCAGTCCCAGGGCTGAATGGTGAAATAGGCACCTTTCGAATTGGCATATTCCTGCACTTCGGCATATTCTTTTTCAGCAGCCGGACGATAAGCTTTCAGCAAATCATTCAGCAATTTATATACATTGACTTTATTCTCAGCCATCCGACGTACCAATACCTGATCGGCATAAGATTTATGTCCCAGCAAGTTGGCAATCTTCAAGCGGGTATTGGCAATTTTGGCGATAATTTCACGGTTATCAAACTCTCCGCCTTTCATACTACGGGTAGTATATGCAAGGTACAATTCACGACGAAGATCTCTGTTTTCAGCATATTTCATTACAGGAATATAGGTCGTGGCCTTCAGATTAAGCATCCAGCCTTCTTTTCCGGCACGTTTGGCGTTACCGGCCAGCATATCTTTCACATCCTGAGGAAGTCCGGCTAAGATTGATTCATCGGTCAGCAACATGCTCCAGTTGTTGGTTTCTTTCAACACATTTTGTCCAAATTGCAGAGTAAGTAAACTCAGTTCTTTCGACAAATTACGGTAAATTTCCTTATCAGCAGGCGAAAGATTAGCACCATTGTTGGCAAAGCCTTCGTACGTATTTTTCAGAAGCATTTGTTCTTCGGCATTCAGTTTCAACTGATCGCGCTGTTCCCAAACAGCTTTCACCCTTTCAAATAACTTTTCATTCAGGCGAATACTGTTTGAATGCTCAGTCATAAGAGGCGATAATGCCTCGGCAATAGCCTGAAGTTCGTCCGATGTTTCAGCACTCATCAGGTTGTAAAAGGGGGCACCAACCTGGTCGAGCAAACCACCAGCCAACTCAAGGGCTACAATTGTATTCGCAAAGGTCGGTTTTTGTTTGTTTGTTACAATCTTTTCAATTTCAACAAGGTGTTCACTCATAGCCTGTTTGAAGGCAGGCATGAAATGCTCGTTTTTAATCTCATTAAACGGAATGGTCTGGTACGGTGTTTTATACCGCGAGAGCAATGGATTGCCCAACATGGACGTAGCGACTACAGTCATAAGTAG
>JANJXE010000524.1 GCA_024709185.1 Paludibacter sp. | reverse complement strand
GAAAATCCGTTCACGTAATATTCATTCGAATCTACCCCTTCAGGTTCCAGAAACAACTGATGAGAAGTCTTATCGGCAAAAGTTACAATTTTGGTTTCTATACTTGGACAATAACGTGGACCGATACTTTGAATTTGTCCGTTATATAGTGGTGAGAATTCCAGACCTTGACGTAAAACTTCATGAGTTTTTTCGTTGGTGTACGTAATCCAACAACTCATTTGTTTCAATCTTCGCTGAACACCTTCTAAGAATGAAAATTGATGAAAATCGTCTTCACCGGGCTGTTCTGCCATTTTTGAAAAATTAATTGATCTTCCATCAATCCGACAGGGAGTACCTGTCTTCATGCGGTCGGTGCGAAAACCAGCCGATTTGAGCTGTTCGGTCAAACCATAGGAAGCAGGTTCTGAGATTCTACCTCCGGAAAGTTGCTTCTCTCCGATATGAAGAAGTCCACTTAAAAATGTACCTGCTGTCAGAATAACTGATTTCGCCTTAATTTCGACACCAAGGGAAGTAACAACACCACACACTTTCCCATCTTCAATAAGCAGTTGCTTTACTGTATCCTGCCAAAGATATAAATTTGGAGTGTTTGAAATAATCTTAATCCATTCCTGAATAAACTGATGCCGGTCGCTTTGTGAGCGTGGACTCCACATTGCCGGACCCTTCGATCGGTTCAGCATGCGAAACTGAATTGCACTGCGGTCGGTTACAATGCCCATTTGTCCACCAAGTGCGTCTATTTCCCTGACAATCTGACCTTTAGCGATTCCTCCAACAGCTGGATTACAACTCATCTGACCAATTTTATTCATATCCATAGTGATCAGGAGTGTTTTGGAACCCATATTTGCTGCCGCACATGCAGCTTCGTTGCCTGCATGTCCGGCGCCAATAACCAGTATATCGTATATAAAATCCATATTCGTTCTAAATTTGGTCTGCAAAATTATAAAATAGTAAGCAATAAAAGTCCTATTTGACTATGGATTAGTGATTTTTGAAGAATATTTGCTAAAAGTGCAATCAGGATGTCAGTATTTTGTCGATATAATGTCAAATTGACAGAAATTTTTCTATGGCATCTTATTTGATTAATGATGCCCGCTTTATATTGTCAATCAATTAATTAACAAAAAATAGAAGAGTATGTCAAAAGGAAACATCGGGGTAACGAGTGCCAATATCTTCCCCGTTATCAAGAAATTTTTGTACAGCGATCATGAAATTTTTCTTCGCGAGTTGGTATCGAATGCTGTCGACGCGACCCAAAAATTAAAAACTCTTGCATCGGTAGGCGAGTTCAAAGGTGAATTGGGCGAACTGAAGGTGTATGTAAGTGTCGATAAGAAAAAGGGAACGCTCACTATTTCGGACCGTGGCATTGGAATGAATGCGGATGAAATTGAACGATATATCAATCAGATTGCATTTTCGGGTGCGGAAGAGTTCCTCGAAAAGTACAAAAACGATGCACAAGCTATTATTGGCCATTTCGGATTGGGCTTTTATTCTTCCTTTATGGTTTCCAAAAAAGTGGAGATTTTCACTCAATCCTACCGCGAGAATTCAGTTGCTCAGCATTGGTCGTGTAAAGGCGATCCCGAGTATACATTAGAAGATACCATCAAATCGGAACGCGGAACAGATGTTGTTTTACACATCGATGACGAAAACAAAGAATTCCTCGAAGAATCGAAAATTAAGGAATTGCTTACTAAATACTGTAAATTCCTTCCTGTAGAAATCGTTTTTGGAAAAGTAAAAGAATGGAAAGACGGAAAAGAAGTTGAAAC
>JANJXE010000255.1 GCA_024709185.1 Paludibacter sp. | reverse complement strand
TCTTCAGCATTGCAATACCAGTTGTAAATTACCCTAAGGCTGCCTGTTCCCGTATCCAGCTCCCAGTGTCCGGGTTCATCCCGGTTGTTGTGGTTCATTGTGGTAACAAACAACATCATTTCAGCCATTTTATCTCCGGGAATGTCTAAGGGCAACTGAAGCGAGAATTGTAGAACCGCAGGTGTATGGGTTTCGCGCAACAACAGCTGATACCTGAAAGTGGTGTGTTGCATTTCACAGTGAAGTGAAAAAACGGTCGTGCCCTTTTTTAGAATCTGACAGTTAAAATCCAGATCCATGTAGTTCAGGATAAGCGAAATGGTATTTTTCATAGAGGTTCAGTTAACCGGAAGTTTTACTTATTCGTATACATATCTCTTGCAGACAAGCTTGTTAAAGCGCTTGTACTTATGGCTTGAATGCCAGCTTATCGAAACTCTCATTCACCCACAAACATTTTTTTAAAAAGATACCGTACTTCGTCCGATTTTCTGCCCTGTTGACCTTTGAACAGGGCTCGCGTCACGGTTTTGCGGTTGCATTTACACAATGCAGCCAGCTCGCTGATGTAACCGTGCGGAGGAGGCGATGATGGTTTAGATGTGTCATCTTTCATGTGGCTCTCAGTTTGAATTAAAATTAGTATATTTGCAGAGAAAATGTCCCATATGAGACATTTTTGATTGTCAGTATTGCAAATATACTAGCATTTTATCTAAATTAAACACAAAAACTAGATAAATTTCTAATTTTAATTACCGCTTCGTCATGAGTGTTCGTCAACGTGTACTTAAATTTCTGGAATACAAAAATATAAGTCGTACTAAGTTTTACAGGATGGCTCATCTTTCCAATGGATTTCTGGATAAGGATGGTGGTATGTCGACTGCGAATTGTGAGAAAATTTTCGAAGTTTTTCCGGAAATGAATCCCGAATGGTTACTCACGGGTAATGGTTCGATGCTGCGGGTGAAAGAGCCACAGGAAGACACTGGTACTACTGCTGTGGAGGTTTTGGTCGGGAAACTTGTGGAGCTTACCACCGAAAATGCCTTGTTGAAACAGGAGAATGAAGCACTACGAAGCGCTTATGAGGGCTATAAGGACCGGTTTAGCACCAATACTCCGGAAGAAAATCTGGCAGCTGAAGCTCCGCAGTCCGAATCTTGATGGAAACAAACTGGTTTACGGTTTTTTCGAATGTAGTAAATCGAGATTCGTATAATCTGGCTTACGGTTATTCATCCCTTTTTTAAACTCAATCCCCTAAATAGCGCCAAAGAACCCAGAGCTGCCGGCAATGCACTGTTAATGAGCCACAGCACCCCTGCCGCAAGCATCGAAATCGCTGCGGGATAACCGAAAAAAGAGGAGAAATAAACCAGAGTTGATCCCCGAACGATTAGCTCCGACCAGGCCAACGAAGGTGTAAAGGTTACAATCAGGTAACTTGCCGGCAATGCAATCAGCGCATCTACAAGTTGAAAATCAACTCTCAGGAACAAAAATACACCAAGCAATTGCAGGTTGAAAACCCCAAAACGCAGTAGGGAAATAAAAGTAGCCGTAAGCAGGTCGGTGTGACTATAGTTTTCAATTCCTGGCAGGTAGCGTTGTATCCAAGGATAGTGAAAGCGATTGGAAAGCCAGGGAAGAAGCAGCAACAGCGCAGTACCCAACACAAGCAATAACGCAAGCAACAAAAAATAAAGTTCACTAACGTGGGCTTCATAGTTCAATACACTAAATACGATCAGCGAAGGCAGTCCCGCTATCAGAATTGCTGCATTTTGAGTCAAACTGTTGATCAGAGCCGGGCTCCAGGCCTCGTGTATCGTTTTAAGTTGAAGGAAGCGCATTCGTCCAGCTATTTCACCTGTACGGTTTGGGGTGATAAATCCTGTGGATGCACCGGCAACGACCGACAAAAAGGCCCTGAGCAGAGATAGCCTTGTAACATATCGCGCCACTTTTTGCCATTTCAGGGCTTCCAGAATGTAATTAACCGGCAAGAGGGCTATTACGAACAAAAGGTAGCTCCAGCGAACTTTTCCTTCCGAAAAGCTATCCATTAACTGATCCCAATGACTGAAAACGAAAAGTTTGTAAATCAAATAGGCCAGTGCAATCGCACCTGCCAGTGCCGCAAATCGACGAATCATTCGCTGATGGCGGTCGGCTGCTTCCATCTACTTAAAGGTGTATTTTTTTTGTGAGATATAGCTTACCAAAGTAGCCAGGATGGTAATCGCCATTTTTGACGGACTGGCCCACCATCCGAAAAAGTCGACTAACAATTTCAGTCCGAAATAATTAAGAGCCAGATTGGCGGCAACTACGGTTCCATAGCGCACCAACTGAACCCTTCCCCTGAGGTCAGAAGCTGTGAAAGTTACGTATTTCTGAAGTAAAAATCCGGTCATAAAGCTTACCGGAAAGGTAAAAGCCAGGGCAGCAATGTGCGGGCTCAGGGTAACAATACCTAAGTTCACCAGCCGGTGCTGAATCACAAAATTGTACAGAAAAAAGTAGAGCACCCAGTCGAACACCAGATTCGCTGCCCCGGTTACACCGTAGCGAAACAGCTGGATGGACATGTATTTTCTGAAAGGAGGGTAGAAAAAATCGACCATTCCGCCTATTCCCTTTCCTCCCGCTTTCAGTATTTTCCGCATGAAATAGCTTGTTTAAATTATTTTGATTACTTTTGTGCGTCGTTTGTAAACTCTTGCAAAGATACACAATAATTCAATTCCAAATCCGCTATGCCCGACGATTATCACCAGCATGACCAGAGTAAAAGCAAAGAAATACCTGGGCCAGCACTTCCTGAAGGATTTGGAAGTAGCCCGTCGCATTGCTGATAGTTTAGAACTTACAGCACCTTCCAACGTACTCGAAATTGGTCCCGGAATGGGTGTGCTCACGCGCTTCCTTCTCGATCGTACCGATGCGCGTCTTACCGTCGTGGAGATCGATTCCGAATCGGTAGCCTATCTTCACGAGCATTTCAAAGGCTTACATATCCTGGAAGCCGATTTCCTGAAAATGAAGCTGAGCGACTATTTCGATGGCCCGGTTCATCTCATCGGAAATCTTCCTTACAATATCTCCAGCCAGATTTTTTTCAAGATGCTCGATAACCGTGAGCAGGTGCCGCAGCTGGTATGTATGATTCAGAAAGAAGTGGCCGAACGCATGGCCGCCCGTCATGGAAATAAAACCTATGGCATTCTTTCAGTATTAATGCAGGCTTTTTATTCCATCGATTACCTGTTCACCGTACACGAACATGTATTTGACCCTCCGCCTAAGGTCAAATCGGCTGTTATTCGCCTCGTTCGGAACGATGTGCAATCGCTGGGATGCGATGAGCAACTCTTCAAAACGGTGGTGAAAACAGCCTTCAATCAGCGTCGCAAAACGATGCGTAACTCGCTGAAGCCCCTTGTCGCGAAAGAACATCCGATGTTTCTCGATGATCTTTTCAACCTGCGACCCGAACAGCTCGATGTAGCTGCTTTTGTGGACCTCACCAACCGCGTGAGTGCCGCGATGAAAGAGTAATTAATCACTACAGCCCGCGAAAGGCTGAATAAAAAGGAGAGAACTATGGCGGAACTCAGACTTTTTTACCAGGAAGAAGGTAAAATCAAAATATCGAAATCGCTGGAGATACTCAAAAAGGTGAACATGAAGGATGTTATCTGGATTGACCTTATTGATGCCTCCGATGCAGTGGAAACCGAACTCGAACAATTTCTGAAAATCTATATTCAGGAAGACGAAGAAATTGAAGAAATCGAGATGAGCTCGCGGTACATACAGACCGAAGACAGCATTGTAGCCAATTCCAATTTTTTACAGGATAATTTTCAGATGCAACCCGTGTCGTTTATTCTGAAAAACGGCATTCTCGTGTCGGTACGCGATGTGGAACTGCGTTCGTTCAACGAAACAGTGAAGAAAATTTATGCCGATACCCGTAGCTATACCAATGGATATCAGGTGCTGGTGGCGCTGCTCGAAACGCGGGTGGAATACGATGCGGACATGATAGAGGATATCACCGACCAGATCACCAACCTCAGTAAAACCCTGAATACAGAGGATGATTTGAGTCAGGAAATTCTGATGAGCATCAAGGACCTTCAGGAAAAGGTGATGATTATCCGGCAAAATATTATCGATAAACAACGGGTTGTGTCGAATATGCTGAAAGCGAATCTGTTCCCGCACGATTTGCTCCCGAGGCTCACCATGATTATCAAGGATATAAACTCCCTGTTCGAATATACCCGTTTCGGTTTCGACAGGCTCGACTACCTTCAGGATACCTTCCTCGGTTTGGTAAACATTCAACAGAATA
>JANJXE010000222.1 GCA_024709185.1 Paludibacter sp. | reverse complement strand
CTAAAGCTCTAATTTTGGGCGATATGCTTGAGCTGGGAGCTGATAGCAAACACGAACATCAGGCTATTGCCGATTTGTTGAAAGAAAAAGAATTCGAAAAGGTCTACCTGGTGGGAGCCGAATTTTCTGCCATCATCACGGAGTATCCCCGTTATGAAAATATTGAACAGCTTACCGCCGAACTACAGCATCAACCACTGCTCAACCACCTGATTCTCATCAAAGGATCGCGTGGCATTCAGTTAGAAAAAATAATCCCATTTGTTTAGATATGTCGAAATCGAAAAATCTTGTAATCCTCATTCTTGTTTTGCTTATACTGGCCCTCGCTGGTGTTGGTATTTATTTATGGAATCAATCGCAATTGAAGGAAGATGAATTATCGGAAGTTGTTGAATTAATGAATCAGGAAAAGGAACGGGTGGCCAGCGAATACGAAGACCTCACAGTGCAATTTGATGGATATACCACTACTATTCGCAACGACTCTCTGCTTAAACTCCTCGACACCGAAAAAGCCCGGGTAAAAGAGCTGCTCGATGAACTTCGTCAGACAAAAGCCACGAATGCCAGAAAAATTCAGGAATTAAAAGATGAACTGGCATCAATTCGAAAAATTATGATGCATCTTGTAGCTCAAATCGACTCTTTGAACACCGAAAATAAATTACTAAAGTCGGAAAACACACAAATCAGGATGAAATACGAAGCCAGCTCGCAGGAGGTAGAAGTTCTTTCGAAAGAAAAAGAAAACCTCAGTGAAGTGGTGACCCGGGCATCCAAGCTGGAAGTAGTGAATTTCGAAGTGGTGACACTTAGCGACAAAAACCGGAAAACCAGTTTGGTAAGTCGTATTGCCAATCTTCAGTTCAACTATACGATTGGTAAAAACATAACCGCCAATCCGGGTAAAAAGATGTTGTACATGCGCATAACCCGACCAGATGGTGAAGTGCTCACCAAGAGTCCGTCGCACACCTTCCGCTTCGAAAACCGCGATATTGAATACAGTTCGCGAAAGGAATACGAATACGGTGGAGAAGCACTGAGTGATGTAATCTATTGGAAAGTTGAAGAGATCATTCAGCAGGGAGTCTATCGTGCCGAATTTTTCACCGATGGTGATTTGATTGGTAGTTTTACCTTTACCCTGAAAAAATAAAATGTTTCAAAAGCAGTTTCACACCGATTCCGACGCCATCTCCTTCGACCTTAGGCATCGCAAAACCATCGATTTTAATATCGGCAGGTACGATGCGGCCGTGGCCAAAGGAAAAATGCGCTACAGGGATTTGGAAGCTGCCCGAACCATTGCTGCATCCATCAAACGGGATGTGCTGACACACTGGGAAGCCTACCTGATCGAATTCGAACGTAACTGTAAGGATAGTGGCGCTGAAGTACTCTGGGCTACGGACACAGAAGAAGCCTCTCAGTTGCTGCGAAACATCATCCGTGAAAATAAGGCGAAGCTGATTGTGAAAAGTAAGTCGATGACCACCGAGGAAATCGAATTTAACAAACTGGCTGCCGAAGAAGGTTGCGAATCGCTGGAAACCGACCTGGGTGAATTTATTGTGCAAGTTGCAGGGGAAAAGCCCTACCACATAGTAACACCGGCCATGCATAAATCGAAAGAGGATATCGCCGCTCTGTTCCATGAGAAATTTGGCACACATTCCGACGACGATCCTGTGAAACTGACCCATTTTGTGCGCGAAATGCTGCGTAAAAAATATGTACAGGCCGACATTGGCGTTACCGGGGCAAATTTCCTGGTGGCCGACACCGGCAGTGTTTCGGTTACTGAAAACGAGGGCAATGCCATTTTATCAACGGCCTTCCCAAAGGTGCATGTTGTAATTGCCGGTATTGAGAAACTGGTACCAAAGCTTAATCAGTTGGGACTGATGTATCAGGTACTGGCTTCGCATGGCACCGGACAACAGATTACCGCTTACAACACCTTGTTCACGGGTACCCGCAAGGATGGTGAAACAGGAGGTCCGGAAAAGATGTACGTGATTCTGCTCGACAACGGCCGTACAAGGTTGTATGCCGATGACGAATCGTGGGAAGCCCTCGCCTGCATTCGCTGCGGCGCTTGCCTGAATGCTTGTCCGGTGTACAAAACCATAGGCGGATATACCTACAACACCACTTACAGCGGTCCCATCGGTTCGGTGCTCACTCCCTTTTTCAGGGGATTTAAAGACTTCTCGCACCTGAGCTTTGCTTCCACCCTGTGTGGAAAATGCGTGGAAGTATGTCCGGTCAAGATTCCGCTGACCGACATTCTGCTTACCAATCGCCGAAAAGCTGTTGAGCAGGGATTACGCCCCACAACCGAGAAAGCAGCAATGAAAGCTTTTCAGTGGGTGGCCGACCGTCCCGGAGGATTTGGTCTGGTATCGGGAACTGTAAAAAATATTGTAACTTTACCGTTCAATTATACTGGCTGGGGACCCGAACGCAGCATGCCCCGCTTCGCGAACCAATCGTTTTCGCAACAAATGAAAAAGAATAAGAAATAATATGATACGAAATTTGAAATTACTGATGGTACTTGTTGCCGGACTTGTACTTTTGTCGGCCTGCAAAGAAGAGTAATATGCCGACTGGAAAGTGTTGAACCACAACTGGCTGGAACAGCACAAAAACGACGCAGGATTTGTGCAGACCGAAAGTGGCTTGTGTTACCGGGTTATCCATCAGGGCTTTATGCGCTTCCCCAACGACAATAGTGTAATTAGGGCCAATTATACCGGCAAATTAATTGATGGTACCACCTTCGATTCAGGCACTTTTTACCGTTACCTTGCCGAATCAATTCCAGGATGGCAAGAAGGATTAAAGCTGATGAGAGGCGGCGCCCGTTTTGAGTTCTACATTCCTGCCGATTTGGCCTATGGCGTAGACGGACAGGGAGCTATTCCGCCCCATTCGGTGCTCATATTTGACATTACCCTTGTTGAATCCATGAATTAAAACGTATGAAGTCGATCGTATTATTTGTTTCACTTGTAGTTACGCTTGCCCTTACCGCAACACCCCATACGGTATCGACAATTCCCAATCCCAAACTAACCGATGCACGGGCCTATGTAAGCAATCCCGATGGAATACTTCGTCCCGAAACCGTGCAGCAAATCAATGTGATGCTCGATTCATTGGCACAAACCAACCAAACGGAAGTGGCTTTGGTTGTAGTCGAATCCATTGGTGATGCGGTGATTGAAACTTTCGCTATCGAACTGGCAAAGAGCTGGGGCGTTGGTAAAGCGAAAGACGACAATGGCTTACTTATTCTTTTTGTAGGTGATCAGCGGGCTGTTCGATTCGAGACCGGCTATGGCATTGAAGGCGTTTTGCCCGACGCGCTGGCCATCCGCATACAAGAGCAGAGCATGTTTCCCTATTTTAAAAACGGTGATTTTGACACGGGTTTTATCGAAGGCATCAAACATACAGTTTCGGTATTAAAAAACGAACAATTTGAACCTGTAAAAACGGAAATTCCATGGGGGGAAATCATTCCATGGGCGATTGGTCTGTATATCCTGGTAGGTTTTCTTGCATTAATATGGGTAAATGCAGCAGCATCCAAACATAAAAAAGCTGATCCTGCGATAAGTAACATCGCCCGTTATAAGGCACTGAAAACAGAAAAATCGGGCATCATGCTCATCCTGAATATTCTACTTCCCTCTGTAGGAGTATTTATCCTGATTTTATTCAAACAACCCATCCTGCTATTGTTACTGTTGGGAATTCCCGTATCAACCATCCCGGCTCATCTGTATGGAAAGCTTATGATGCGCAGAATACGCCGGCAACCTATCCCGTGTAAGGAATGTAACGGTACGATGAATATTCTTTCTGAGAAAAAAGAAGATCAGTATCTGAAACTTTCGCAACAATTTGAAGAACAGCTACATGCAGTAGACTACGATGTTTTTGTATGTAAGGATTGTGGAAATGAAGCCATTTTCACCCTCGACAAGCCCAGTCAGTATACCGATTGCCCACGATGCAAGACCAAAGCATTTATTCTGCACGACCGTCGGGTGGTGGTGGCTCCCAGCTATGTGAACAGCGGCACCGAGCGCATTACCTACAAGTGTAAATTTTGTGGATACGAAGAGCATAACAACACCAAGCTTCCCCGTTTGCAACGTTCGACGGGTGCCTTTGTTGCAGGTTCGGCAGCCGGAAGTCTGTTGAGCGGTCGCGGTGGTTTCGGCGGGGGCGGAGGCTTTGGTGGGGGAAGCTTTGGCGGAGGAAGCTTCGGCGGCGGCGGCGCAACCGGACGATTTTAAAAAATAATACTTTAAACGAAGATAGAATACAAACAGGGTAATTCCGACATGTAAGTTCTTAACGAAAATAAACAAATAATTATAACTGTATGAAACGCTCAACATTAATTCTCATTGCAGTAGTTGCAATTTTGGTTCTTCTCGTATCGGGTGCAATTAGTCAGTACAACAAACTGGTTCGCCTCGATGAAGATGTAAATTCACAGTGGGCCAATGTGGAAAATCAATACCAACGCCGGTCCGATCTCATTCCTAACCTGGTAGCTACGGTAAAAGGCTATGCTTCGCACGAACAGGAAACCCTCGAAGGTGTTGTTTCGGCAAGGGCACGTGCCACGCAAATGACCATTGATCCCGAAAACATGACCCCCGAAAAGTTGCAGGAATTTCAGGCAGCACAGGGCGAACTGAGTTCAGCATTGGGAAGATTGCTCATGATTACCGAAAATTATCCCGATCTGAAAGCCAATCAGAACTTCCGCGATTTGCAGGTACAACTCGAAGGTACCGAAAACCGTATTGCCAACGAACGTACTCAGTTCAATGAGATGGCAAAAAGTTTTAACGCTACGATTCGTCAGTTCCCGGCCACTATCCTGGCAGGAATGTTTGGTTTTGATAAAAAAGTATATTTCGAGGCCGAAGAGGGAAGTAATAAAGCACCCGAAGTTCAATTTTAAAGTACAGCACCATGTCGGACTATTCAGCTTACGAAAACCGTTATATCAACGGAATGAGCTATCGCAAGGTGGGCAAAAGCGGATTGAAGCTTCCCCTGATATCACTTGGTTTGTGGCATAATTTCGGCGATGCCGACGATCGTGAAGAAGCACGCAACATGCTCTTATTTGCTTTCGATCAGGGCATTACCCATTTCGACCTTGCCAATAATTACGGTAATCCGGCTGGAAGTGCTGAGAAGAACTTTGGGAAGGTGATGAAAAAAGAACTGAAAGGATACCGCGACGAACTGATTATCAGCACTAAGGCCGGACACGAAATGTGGCCCGGTCCCTATGGCGATGGTGGATCCCGCAAGTACCTGATGGCCAGCATCGATCAGAGTCTGCACCGTACGAATCTCGACTATGTCGATATTTTCTACTCGCACCGCTACGATCCCAGCACTCCGATTGAAGAAACGATGGGCGCTCTTTCCGATATCGTAAAGCAAGGCAAGGCTTTGTACGCCGGAATTTCGAAGTATCCCGAAGATAAAGCCCGTGAAGCCTATCGTATCCTGCGCGAAAATGGTACCCCCTGCCTCATTTATCAGGGCAAATACAATATCTACGCCCGTGAACCCGAAACGGAAGTTCTTCCACTGGCTGATGAGCAGGGAGTGGGCTTTATCAGTTTCTCACCACTGGCTCAGGGATTGCTCACAGGTAAGTACCTTCAGGGAATACCTGAACACTCGCGGGCAGCACTCAGTCATGGTTTCCTTCAACGCAATCAGGTAACGCCGGATATTGTTGAAAAATCGAAGCAACTGAACGAATTAGCTGCTCAACGTGGACAAACTCTGGCACAGATGGCCCTCGCCTGGTGCTTCCATCGCGAAGATGTGAGTTCGGTAATTATCGGAACAAGTTCGGTGCTTCAACTGAAGGAAAATATCGAGACTCTGGGAAATCTTAGTTTTACAGAAGAAGAACTCTGGAAAATCGGAGAAATAGCAGGACGATAAATCCTGACACAAGGTTCCTGTAAGCAGTTTATCCGTTTAGCAGGTAAAGAATTACTGACCGTCTAAATCAGAATTTCATCCAGCAAACACCTTACGAATCGTATGCACCATCGACGGATTTTTAACTATACATCATTATTCTTGTTGCTGGTTGTGTTGACCCTGAACACAACCGGCTGCGAAGGTTCGTATGTTTCGCCTGTTCCTGAATATCCGGTGTCGATGAGCTTGAATCTCACGGCCAACTATCCGGCATTTAAAAATTCGGTGAATCAATACCTGATGTTTACCAAACCCGTTACCGTTACCGACAGGATTGGTTACGGAGGGTTACTTGTATGCACTGGCGTGATGATGGATGATTACGGCAATAGTTTGTATTTTGCCTACGACCTCGCATGCCCGCACGAAGCCGATGCTTCCATACGTATAGCTCCCCTGCCCGACCGACTGGGTGAAGTAAAATGCCCCGAATGTGGCACGGTGTACAATGCCGGCTATGGATTTGGCGAACCCCTGTCGGGCCCTTCCAAACATCCATTGAAGAAATACAAGACAATGATGCAGGGAAATGATATCCTCCTTATTTATCGATAAATTTTAACTGCATACCCGATTATTTACGAATTGACATCATCTGTCCACCTCAGAAGCATCCGTTATTTACATTTTGGCTTCTTACCAGTGTTTTGGCGATTTCAATAAGGTCAATCCCAAACTAAACACATAAAAGGGGTAAATTATAAAAAGAATCACTACGTTTAATGCACGGGGATTTATCCCAAAAAAAGCACTGAATCGACTTATAAAGACAGCATCGAGCACAAGTTTTACAAATCCCAGAGGTAAAAGCAATCCCATCAGTACTGTATTAAAAGGAAGTGCAATCGCTACCATCAGCATCCAGAGATTGATACCTGCAACCACCCATTGCGTAAACAATATGTCTTTATCGCGGTAAGCAGGCGCTTTCGACAGCCATCGCCGGCGCTGGCGAAAAAAGGCTGAAATCGATGTAACTGAACGGGTTTTCACCATAGCCTCCGGATCGAAAACCGCATGAATGAGTCCTTTTTGTTGCTTCACCGCGTGAATAAGAAACACATCATCGCCCGACAACCGCTGAAAAAGCAATTGATTGTGAAGCATCAACCAAACAGATTTTTTGAAACCCATATTGGCTCCGTTAGCAATAAAAGGCTTTCCTGCAGCTGCACCCGCCATTCCCGATGCCACAAGGGTAGCAAATTCCAGTTGCTGAAGTTCCTTCCAACAGCTTTTCCGGTCAGTCGGCAGGGAAGTGATGTTCGGGCTTTCACTCATTTTTACCGGGACTTTCACCACATCGGCAGAAGAAGTTTGATGAACGTCCACCATTGCAACCGGACCTTTCAAGACATCGGCTGAAGAAGAACGACAAGCGCCCACCATTGTTACCGGACCTATCAACACATCGGCAGAAGAAGACTTATAAGCGCCCATCATCGCTTCCAACCAACCGGGTGCCGGCTGGCAATCGGCATCTGTAACCAAAATCAGGTCACCTTTTGCTGCCTCAATTCCGGTGCGTAGTCCTTGCTTTTTACCTGTACCAGAAGATACCAACACTTTCACATCCTGCATGTAGTTAATGGTCGATTGCATCAGTAGCTGAGTTGTATCGTTACTATGATCATCCACCCAAATGAGTTCGAAATCTTTAATGGTTTGTGCTTTCAGGGCATCGATGAGGTCAGAAAGTTGATGAGCCTCGTTATGGCAAACCACAACTACTGAAACAGTGGGTAATGTGATTTCCAGACCAGCTGAATAATACGTACTTGTAGCAAAAGCAGATTGCGGGTTGATGGATGACAGGCTCTTAGAATCTGTAATAACTGCCTTTTGTGCCTTACTTCCCACGACCCATCCCCTGATAAAGCGCAAAAGAAGAACGACATACAAAATTGCAACGAGCATCGATACCACACCCACACTCAACAACAAAGCTGAAAATGATGGAGTCCCATCCATCTGAACAGCCGCAATAACATAGGGGGTACCAACCATCGACACTACAACTAAAAAATCAGCGGTGAGCACCAGCACGCTCAGAACAAATAATTGAGCGAGATGTACGTTCCTGCTTTACCGTGATTTTGATTAAATGAGCGACCATGATCCACTGAGATGATAAAATTTTCGTTCCAACCGATTTTTAAACCCAAACCGGCCGAACTATACAACTCATTGACCGAAAATTCACCCAATGAAAGATTGGCTTTGACAGCTGCCGACATTGTTTCAAATCCCGGAATTTCCATGGGCTTAAGAATCATCCCTGAGTCGAAAAACAAGTTGGTGCCAAGGTAAAAGTTCTGATTAAAAAGATTGAATTTCAAAAATTTATAGCGTAATTCAAAGTTTCCAAATACGACATCATCTCCCACTACCCGATTGCGTAAAATACCGCGTAAGGTTTTAGCACCCCCCAGTCCCTGGTTGGAAGAGGCAGTTAGAAAACTGGTAATCAGCAGAGGTTGCGCATAAAATGGCACGCGATTGTCGCCTATTGTTGCTTGATAATCGATGCGGTAGGCTAGCACCATATCTTTAAGAAGTGGGAAATACTGCCGATGAATAAACGCAAATTTCGTATGTGGCATTTCGTTCATAAACGACGGAGCTGATTGAATCACAGCCTCGGTCCATATACCTTTGGACGGAAATGCACGTTGATCGCGGGTATCGTATTTTAATCCGGCTTTCAGATAATGTAAACTTCCTCCATTTGCCTCCCCTTGCGTAATGGCTCCTGCTGCTACATAGCGATCGTAGAGCGAACCTCCGGCATCGGGTTGTAAACCCAGCTTTTCATAATCCACAGTTCCGATAGCAAAGTTATAATAGGTATACCCACCAACCCAACCAAAATTGGAAGAACCAAAATTTCCCTGGAAATCGGCTTTAACCCGAAACATATTTCGTTCGTAGCTATAAAACGAGCGTGTCGCCTGCTCATTGAAAGCAGTTTGATTTCCATTAAAGCCGTAGAAATTCAGCATCTGATCAGTCAGATAGGTCACATCCACCGTAGTACGAATACCTTTTATCAGTTTTTCCGAATCGTACATCAAACGATTGATACCTGTTCCTTTGGTGTAGCGCGACCATTCGAGGTACAAAGAATGGTTGTACTTTGGATACTCTTTTCCATCACCATAGTCATACAGATTAACGATAGCACCGTATTGAAACCCCAAATCGGAGTCGAAGGAAACTGCAGGAAGTGCTCCGAATCCGAATCCAGTTTTTACTTTTTCAGCTGCTCCGATAGGGAGTAGTACACAGATTACTAATGCGGTAAGTAGTGACTTCTTCATGGGAATATAAATTTTGGGTTCAAAGATAAAAAAAAGCACACTAAAAAGTGTGCTTTCTACTAAATTTCCTGTGATGATGTTAATTCGACTTGCAATTGTTGCAGGTGCCATAATACGATAACTGCACCGAATCTATTGTGAACTGAGGATTCGAAGGCAGTTCGAACAGTTCCGGTTTCAAATTGAACATATCGTGCACTTTGCCGCAAGAAGTACAATAGAAATGAGCATGTTTCGAAATATCAGCATCATAACGGGTATTCTTTTCGTCAATGGTCAACATCTGTGCTGCACCCTTCTCAATAAATAAATTCAGGGTATTGTACACCGTTGTTTTAGATAGCGTCGGGATTCCCGGGCTAAGCGCCAGGTAAATTTCATCTACAGTCGGATGAGTCTTGTGATTCATCAGATATTCCATAACTGCAGTACGTTGTACCGAAGGTCGGATAGAGTACTGCATCAGATAGCGATGAGCTTGCATGTAAGTCATGACGTCTGGTGTTTTAAAATTTACAAAACAATGCAAGTCCGGGTAGCCTACGCTAAAGCCGGCTTACAGTATATTAATTTCAGCGAGGACAGCATTAGTTGCTCTCACAGCAGCTGCACTTTTTTCAAAGAGAGCCATTTCCTCAGCATTTAGTTTATAATCCAGAATTTCCTCAACTCCGTTTTTTCCAATCACCACCGGCACACCGATACAGATGTCGTTTTGTCCGTATTCCCCTTCGAGTGATACACAGCATGGAATAATTTTCTTCTGATCGTGAATGATGGATTCAACCAGATAAGCTGCAGCAGCACCCGGAGCATACCAGGCTGAAGTTCCCAGAAGACCTGTCAGAGTAGCACCACCCACCATAGTATCAGCAACTACTTTATCAAGCGTAGCTTTATCCAGCAAATC
>JANJXE010000207.1 GCA_024709185.1 Paludibacter sp. | reverse complement strand
ATGAGTAGGTGCCATCGGTAGCTACAATTCTATAGCGATATACAGTGTTTGGATTTAAACCGGTTATGCTTTGTGAAGTTGTTGTACCATCGTTGATTGTTACAGGAGTGCCAGGAGCTGTCAATGTAAAAGTTGCACCGTTATCGGTCGATTCCTGTACATAAAGTGTATAGCCTGTTGCACCGGTTACAGAAGTCCAGTTTGCCGTAAAACCAGTATCATTGATATTGGTTGCATCATTCGTAACAGGCGCACTTCCACTATAGCTTTCAATCTTTAAATCATCTAAATAAATGGTTGTACTGGTTCCTCCGGTTGATTTTAAGTCCAGCATCAACCTGGTTTCTGAGGTGCCCGTTGAGTAATTGCTGGTGAATTCGTATTTATCCCATCCCCCAGTAGCAAGAGAAGATATTTTTTCAAAAATTTGTGTTCCTGCAGCCGCTTTTGCCCAGATAGTTACTTTGTACTTTGTCCACTCACCAATTCCTGTGGTAAACGGTGTGCCGGTTATTGTTCTTAACCGGAGTGCAGCGGTGGCTGTTCCTGTCATAATTTTAATACTCTGTGTTCCACTTCTGAATTCGGTTTGATCAGCTGATACTACATAATCTTTTGGGGTTGTGGATGCAAAAATCAAATTCCAGAAGCCTCCTGTGTAAGCAGGAGTTGCTGTAGCCCAGTCGGCCTGGCCCGTACGGGTAAAAGTTTCGGGTAAACCTTCCGACACCTCAAAGCCATCAGTTTTCAGGGTGGTGTAACTGAACTGGGCTTGTAGAGTAAATGTGGCTGCTAAAGCCAGGATAGAAAGTGTAATTTTTTTCATACTATTTGTCTTTTTAAAGTTATTTGAAAGCAAAATTAGTGTACATCGACGAGAGTTGGGTCTAATTTTTTGTTTGAATGGTTTGATTTCTGGTTTTATTGTTTAATGAATTTATTAATGATCCAACGATTATCATAGTTTGCCTTCAATAGATAGATGCCCGGGACAAGCTTATCTCCAACTAAGAATTTTCGGGAACTGATTAAAACATTTTTTCCATTACTATCAATTAATTGGATCGATTTAAATTTACTGTCGGTGAATGAAATTGTCTCGTTTCGAATTATCTCTGGAATGATTCGTTCGCTTGCTGATGCGTTTTTAAAAACAGGATTCAGTGTAGTTAAATTATCGGGGTAGGCTACAATAAAATATACACTGTAAGGTTGCATGTTAAAGACTGAATTTGCAGCCGGGGTTGCTTTGTAGGGTTTTACAGTAGTTAAGTCGGGACCTCCACCTGGTGTAGTGGATGTCTGTGCATTGATATAAAATTTCTTATAACCTTCTGTGCTGTAATCTACGGTATTTGCGTAAAATTCGTACCAATCGTAGCTCGAAATGACGAGTGGTTTTCCGCTTGCAGAGAAATTTAATTTTACTGTTTTTGCTGTGGAAGAGGTGTTAACAAGCACTATCCCTAAATGACCGCTCGAAAAGGCTGAGGCATACGATACTACATTAATAGTGTTCGACATCGAACTCACCATGCGATCGCCAAAGCATTTGCTGTAATAGTAAAAAGGTATATATGACTGACGGGGAGTATAGTCAGCCTGATCGGGATCGGATTTGGCTAAAACCCCGTGTGAAGAATTTTCGGCTGCATTCCAGTTCCATTCCGAAACCCAGATGGTAGCTAATCCATAGTTATGCTTAATAAGCTCTCCAAGAATCTGAGTTATAAATAAGCCATTTACCATCGAACAGGCATGTGGACCACGTGAATTATATTCGGTCATGGCATACTGAAAGTAGCCTGCCGGTTTTGAAGTGTACTTCGATACACAGCTGTTAAGTGTGTTTTTTATAGTTTCAATATTACTTACCGAATACAAAATATTGGACAGTGTGGCATCGTTGACGGAAGTGAAGTATTCGTGTACCGAAAGGAAATCGGCCGTGTGTTGTACTTCCGGAAGCACACCTGCATTCCAGTTATCATCGATGTCGTACACTACGGCGCCGATTTTTATGGTTGGATCCACCGCTTTCATGGCAGCTGCAAAAACACGAAAATCTTCTCCGTACTCCTTACCAGTAACAGTTCCTATTCCCGGAATATTATAACCTGCTTCCCATTTTCCATAGCACTCGTTACCCACTTCCCAGTACTTAATGCCGGCCTTAAGTGTAACGTTCATCTTTCGCACAAAACCAGCAGCATAGTCGGCAGCCTGCTGAACACGGGCCGCCCTGGTGCCGGTTGTCGTTTTCCCGTACCGTGCATAGAAGTAATTAACTACCACAATCGGTTCTCCATTGATGTCTTTTTTAAAATTGACGAAAATGTCTGGCGTCATGGCATTACCGGCTAAGGCATTGATCGCCGAAACAGGTTTTACAACTCCCTGCTGATCGATGTAATCAGTCAACGCTACAGGAATATTCCCATCCCAGAAATAGGTATTTGATCCGCTCCCTGCAGGGAATCGCATGGAGGTGATAATTCCATCGTATAAATGTACCCGCGAACGTTGATCCGGTCCGTTTCGGAATGTGGTGTTCATCCCGAATTGTGTGGGTAATACCTCAGCCACCTGAACAGAGCTGTTGATGGAAACGCTGACAGCAGGAGAATTTGTAACTTGTAATGTCTTCTCAGTTACGCTTGCAGGTACCACATAATTCCGCGGAATCCACGTTTCGGAGAAATTGTAAGCAGTTTGCGACTGAACTGCCAGTGCCGGCAAACAGAGCAGTAGACTGAAAAGTGATTTTTGAATGTATTGCATGAAAAATACGGGTAAAAGGTGAACGTACAAAAGTAAACCATACGGAAATAGCAAAGGTTTGAAAATTGTTTTCAGAGTTCTGTTTTTCAGTTTTTAATAGATTGAAAGAAGGTGGTTCAGAAACCGGTCAACTCAAAAATTTTAAATCATTCCGGCCGGAAGTCCGAAAAAACCGGCAACTGAAATTGAACCATTTTTGAAACATTAAAAGCATTATTTCTAACCTGTTGCTGAAAAACCTGGTTTATTTTTGTGCAGTTTTTTTTTTGAAACAATTTTAAATTAGATACTGTATGAAAAAATTCGACTTTTTGAAAATTTGGCTACGGATCCGAATAACGGTTCCGCTGGTATTGGTTAGCGTTTTTGCTAACGGGCAACAGGTAATCGGGACGTTTCCGAATATGAATGGGGGGTTTGAAGGTACAACAGGAAGTATTACCAGTACTACCCAAGGCAATTCCAGTTGGTGGCTACAACAAACTTCCAACAATACTATTACAATTACATCAGGTGGAAGTGGTGCCAGAACAGGAAGCAACTATTTGAATGCAGTTCAAACCGGGACGGCTGCAAGAAGAATACATTCTCCAATTTCTGAATCAGCAATGATTGGAGGCACTATCTACACTGTACAATTTTATTATAAGGGAGATAAGGATGGGACTCCCCATACAACCCAAACTATGAGTGCAGGAATGTATAATACATTTTCGACTCCCGAAACCAAATTCCAGGGTTGGTTAAACCCTAATCAATCGTCCTGGACCAAGAATGTATTTACTATTGGTACTGCTTTTACCAATACTGCTGAAATTTATGGTATTATCAGATTGAATAATGGTTGCACTTTTGACTTTGATGATTTTGTTGTTTATGCTGGTTCTGAAGATAACACAGCACCGGATGTTTCAACCGATTTTGTTACTAACACGGCGTCAACTCAAATTGAAGTTTCCTGGACTGCTCCTGCCGGTGGAGTTGATGGTGGTGGATATTTAGTAGTTCGTCATACTGTTGACCCAACCACTGCTCCCAACGTGAATGGTATTTATGCGGTAGGAAATTCGATAGGAGACGGAACTGTGGTATATATTGGTACAGGTACAACCTTTACCGACACAGATTTATCCACTACAACTCAATATTACTACCGTGTATATACCGTCGACAAAGCTTTCAATTATTCCACCGCATTAACCGGCAATGCCACAACTACATCTGCAAGTTATGCCTCAGAACCAACAGCTCAGGTAACAGGATTGAATTTTACCAGTGTAAGTTCGACTGAAATGACTATCAACTGGACTCCTGCTGTTTCGGGTGGCGGCACTAATCACCTCGTGGTTATCGGCACAAGTTTATCGGGCGATCCTGCAGATGGTTCGAGCTATACTGCCAATACCGATTATACCAGTGAAAGCAGTAGCACAGTTGCCGGTGGAAAAGTGGTTTATAACGGTACCGGAAATTCAGTGACAGTTACAGGATTAACATACAATACTACTTACTCAGTACGTGTTTACGATTTTAACGGCAGTGCAGGAACAGAAAATTATTATACAACAAGTCCGGCTTCGGGAAGTCAGTTGACCGACAGAAGAACAATAACATCTGCTGCTTCAGGAGCATGGGCAACAGCGGGTACATGGTCACCTGCTGCCGTGCCAACTCAAAACGATAATGTTGTAATTGCTAATGGTCATGTGGTAACTTTTACAGGCATTAGTGCCAATGCGTGCTACAATTTGGATATAAGTTCAGGAGCTCAACTTCATAATATTACCGGTACGCCAACTTATTCTATTGGTTATATGGGCATATATGGTCCCTCAGTTATTGTAAACGGTACCTTTGGAGACGCTGTAACTGAATATGTTACAGGTATCCAGTATAATCAAAACTGTACTTTGAGTGGAAGCGGTACAGTAAAAATCAACAGGATAAGACCTTATGCCAATGCTACGAATATTTCCTTCACATTTGATGCTGATGCCAATATCACCAATTCAAGTCCTGCAATGATGTTTGATAATTCAGGAAACAGCAATATTGGGTATGTAATTAACAGTGGAAAAACAGTAACAGTTGCCGGACAAATGATTCCTTCAGCTACCAGCACTTTGACTATAAACGGTACATTATCAATGTTGACGGGTAGTAACGCTGATTTTACTACAAATTATTGTACGGGAACAGGTACATTTAATCTGAATTCGGGATCAACATTAAAGTTTGGTGCAGCTGATGGACTCAGTCCTACAACAGGTTCAATACGTTGTACTACCCGCAACTTCGACACAGCTGCTAATTATCAGTTTACCGGATCAGTAGCTCAGGTTCCTGGTTCTGATTTCCCGGCAACAGTGAATAACTTAACTTTGAATAATGCTGCCGGAGTAACATTTAATAGCAGTGTTACAGTAAATGGAGCATTGGCACTAACAGCCGGAACACTTGATTTTGGCGCAAATACCTTACTGCTCAAAGGAAATATTACTGGCACCGGTTCTACAAGTGGCACCGGTGGAACAATTACGATTGATGGAAGTTCAATCCAAACTAATGCCGCTACACTTGCTGCTTCTACTATCAACCTCAATGCAGGAAAAAGGCTCACAAATGACGGAACAATTTCGGCTACAGATTTTACTATCGCCAGTTCTTCAAGCGGCACAGGCAGCTTTAAAAACTCCGGAACACTCACTGTAACAGGCACTTCTAAAGTACAGCAGTACCTGACCAACCAAAGCTGGTATCTGACTTCGCCTGTCTGGGATGGTGTTAGTGTATCAAATCCGGTTACGCCTACCAACTTATCGCGCATTCAGGGTTATAATGAGGGTGTGGGAGCCGGTAACGACTGGTCGGTTTCGGGCACAACCATGATCCCTTATAAAGGGTATATTACAACTGTAAGTGATAATCCTAAAACAGTAGAGTTTACGGGTAAAATCAATAGTGGAGATATTTCTATACCATTAACCCGACAGGGTGTAGGAAATGAAAATAAATACGGATTTAATCTGATAGGAAATCCATATACTGCCTATCTCGACTGGAAAGCGGTTGCTACAGCCAATGCGTCGAAAATGCCGACATCAACCATGTGGTACCGTACCAAAGTAAGCGGTAGCTGGGCATTTTCTACCGTAAATGGCTCGGGTGTGGTTTCTCCTGCCAATGTTAGTGATTTAATTCCACCAATGCAGGCCTTTTGGGTGCGGGCATCAACTGTTGGAAGTTCTACACTCGATTTAACTACTGCAATGCTTGCTCACGATAATACTTCTACCAATAAAATGAAAGCACCGGCAACTACCAGCCCGTTGCGACAGATGGTCAGATTGCAGGTTTCAAACGCCATAAACACGGATGAACTGGTAGTGTATACCGACCCTCTGGCGTCGAATTCCATTGATTCATACGATTCTCCAAAAATGAGCAACGATAATGCCGATATTCCTGAAATCAGCACTGTTGTCGGTTCTGAGTATCTTGTTATCAATGGATTAAATAGTTTGCCGCTCGATGAACTTATCCCGATACGTTTTGTAACTAAAACAGCGAATGCGTTTACAATTAAGGCCAATGAGATAACAAATCTGCCCGAAAATGTTAAGGTGATTCTCAAAGATCAAAGTACCGAATTTGATTTAACAGATGGAACTGAATATAATTTCAGCTCAGGAATTGCTGATGATACAAGCCGGTTTGCTTTGATTTTCCGCACACCCGGGGTAACAACTGCACTTCAGAGTGAAAATGCTGACCAGATTCGAATTTATGTGAATGAAAATAACAAGTTGGTAATCAGTTCGCCGGAAAGTCTGCCTTATGTAATATTTACTATCGCCGGACAGCGGGTTCAGGAGGGTGTTTCAAATTCAGATATCAGACTAAACAAAGGAATTTATGTTGTTAAAGTCAATAAAACTGTATCAAAAATTATCGTCAATTAAAATAGAAAATCATATGGAAAAGAAAAAATATTCCACACCGGAAATCGAACAAATTAAGCTCGACAGTCAAATTTCGTTAGCGCTGGAATCTACTCCCCCCGAAGGGCCTGATGAACTTGGGCAACTAAGTTTCCCTGCGTCGAACCCGGATAATAGTCCATTGAAAGCGTAAGTTAATCTTCCAAAAAAGGCATGGATGATCACATTCATGCCTTTTTAAACGTCTTTGTTGAATTTAATATGAATCACAGCACTTCAGAAGCAAAATTTTACTTTCTGCTTGGTTTCCTGGTTTTTTTACTGACAAGTAATGCGCAGATAACTATCACAAAAAGTTCTGTAGCCAGCACGATTTATCCCGACCTGATTAGTTTGAATGGTCGGTCGACGGAAGGCCCT
>JANJXE010000173.1 GCA_024709185.1 Paludibacter sp. | reverse complement strand
ACGGTAATGACCGTAAACACCTGCATAGCCCCGATTCACGCTCAGTTCGGAAAAGGGTAGATGATATTGGTTGGTGAAACCGTAAGTTCCTGCTTCAATCCCAATCATAGACCGAAAGTCGTTTACATCGGCATTACTATCTCTCAAATCGGCCGTGAAACGCAACTGATACGTATTATTGAGGTAACGGTTTTTGTAGGTGTACAGCGTTACCCACTCCTGAGAAGCAATACCCGTAGTTGTGTCGCGGATGGTAATTAACTGTTGCAGGTTTTCGTTGGCTGCTCCCTGTTTCATGTTTCCTTCTAAAGCGATATTCAGCAATTTATCGGTTGTTTTCTGGGTGTAGATGCTTTTCATCCGGTAATTCAGCGATCGAAAGGTTCCGGGACTCTGGCGGATATTTTCCAGAATTTCCTGGTGTTGGTAAAAAGCTCCGGCCGAGATCAATAGCTTTTTTTGTGCATCTTCAAAGGAATATTGTACATCACCACCGTAAAACGAACTTGCGAATTGCCGTTGAAAGCCCTTGTAACCACTCACAACAGCATCGGCATTTTCCATTCCGCTAAAGGTGTAAAATGCAAGGTTAGGATCGTCCTGTACCGTGGTCACATTCGGCATTTTTTCTTTCTGATACCTGGCCAACAAGTTGAGTCCAACCCTGGTTGTGTTATTCAATCGGAAAGTGACGCCGGGAAGGGCTGCGTAATCGGCAAGAAAAACGCGGGTACGCGGGTCGCGCAGGCGGGATAAATCGCCTACCTGATAGTCGATACCCAGTCCGATATTCCAGCGAGAGTCGAAACGCGAACTAATCTTGGCTTTAAAATCGAACAGCTGCCGGTCGTAATTGGCGGGCACACTACTTCCATAGATGTAGGGATTGTTGTTGTAGGTGTTGATCACATCCGACCAGCGACGGTTTTCTTCCCGGTCCATAATGAAATTAAAACTGCCCCACGAAACCCAGTTTTTGCTGATGACATCGTAGCGCTCGGAGTAAAAGTTGAGTCCGTTGCGGGCATTACCTTCCTGTGCCCGGTGATACTCGCCCGATTCGGAACTGTATCCCAGTTCGGTCATCCCGTGAGGTTGTACGCCCGAAATTCCCAGCATAGCTGCGTTCTGCACCTGCGTAAGCGGCCGCCAGATTTTGCTGAGCTCCATGGCTTCAGCACTTTTCGTTGGTTGTGCCCCCCATGCAAGTGTCGGAAGCAAAACAGCGAGAAGCAGGTAGTATCTGTAGTTGTTGAGTTGATTCATAGCGCTGTTAGTTGAGTAATGCTTTGTCGTATTTTCCGGGGGTAGGGTCGGTAACCGTACGCATATCGTTCGTGCTGTTGTTGGTATCGATCAGATAATAGCGGGTGCCATTCGTTTTGGCCTTATCTACCCGGCGTTCAACGCTTTCATTGGTATATCCCGAAAGGGCATTAATGTTCATGAAGCCTGCATCAATAAAGGATTGCAAACGCTTGGTGGTAACGTCGGGACCAACATTTACCTTGTTTCGCAGGATTTCTACTCCATCGAAAATAAGATTTGCAGGTATTTGCATGTAGCGATTGCCTGTTTCTCTTCCCGGAATATAGAATATTGGAAATTGTTTTACATTTTCTTCGGTTTTAAAAAGAAAAATTCCATTTTCACCACCGCGCACCAGATTCATGTAAATGAGCGAAGGGAAAGCGGAGAAAATCAACTTCAGCTCTCTGACTGCTGAATTGTTTGAAAAAGTCGGACTCTTTGCCTCAAAATCGGCTGTTCGAAGGTTAACGGATAGCGGTGCAAATTCAAGGTGATCTACGGCGCTATTTACTACCAGCACAGTGCCTCCGGGTTGTACTACAAATTGCGTAGCATTGTCGAAAAAGCGGAAAATCTGCCGGGCATATACAAATCCCGGATTTTTGGAAGCAGGGTAAGCAATTACCGACTCGGCTTCTACCAAACCGAAATAATAGGTGCTGTCGATGATTACGACCTCATCCGAATTGTTGAAAAATTCAATGTACTGGTCGGAAACGTAATTCCGGTTGTTGTTATCCTTGGTTCCCGAAGCATACACTTTACTTACAATCAGGCTTTGCCGTACGGATTTTGAAAGGCTTAGCGTTTTCGTGCCTTCTGCAAAAATATTTTCTGCTGCAATACTTCCCGAAAGTACCACATCCCTGCTTTCTACCACTGTGTCGGCCATTTCAATATAGTCTTCGCCTTCGATTTCCCACGAAGTGCTGATGCTGTAGATGTCGGGTACAATATTGGTGAATACTGCAACCCCTTCTTCGTTGGTTTGTCCGGTGAAGCTGAACCGGTTGCTTTTCAGGATGATGGTTTTGTTGGCATAGGCAATATCCGGCTTAAAGCCGTCCGGCATTTCAACCCGGATTTCGTAGCGGTTGATGGTGACCGAAGGTGTTTCGTCCAGGCACGATACCATCAGTACCGTAAATGCCGTTAACAGGATGAAAGGTGACTTGAATATTTTCATTGCGGTGAACATTAAAATTTAAAATACAACTCCATCCCGAAATTAAAAGTACCCTGATTGCGTTCGGTAAGGGTGGACGATGCCGAACTGCTTTGCCAGGGTTGGTAAAACAGGGTGTTGTTGACAAAAAACGAGAAACCGGCCATTTTGGAAATGTCCTTCGTGAGACGGGTCGACATCATCATCAACGGTGGCTGCGTAACGGGCGGGTTATCGGTGCCGTCGGTGATAGCTTCGCTTAATTTCAACCCCCGGATGGTATAATTCGGATCGGCCAGCATCTCAGCCGTAATCGGGTGGTACGTTACAGTATTATTAGCCATGTCGGGCAGTAAATACGCAATGGGAATTCGTTGTGGATTTTGTGATCCATCGTAACTGTACCAAATTACCTGTAACGACGATGAAAGCACCATTCTCAGCGCCGGAATATTCAATACTCCCCTGAATTGGGTGCTGAATCGCCGATTGGTGTCGATGTTGATTCCTCCGGGATATACATACTTGAACGGTGTCATGTTCGATTCCGGATACATGGCAATATTTTTGTTGTCAGGTGTTGAAATAGTTGGCGCTGTTGTCTTCGACTGTGTCTCCATAAATGCACCCGAGAGGAAAAACGATGTGTTCCATTGTTCCACTCGTCCCAGGTCGATGTCGAACTCTATCCCACGGTTCAATGCCCAGGCATAGTTACCGAATTCTCCGGTGCTGATCCACATCGTGTCGACCCGCGATGGATTGTTCCAGTCGATGACCGGTTTTGCTCCGGGTACTAAGGTCATTCCTTCTCCTGCTTTATAGAAACCGGCTGTGTATAAATGTTGTAATCCGAGACCCGAAAAACCATTGGGAGTATTATCGCTATACGCAATAATCGAAATATTACGGTTCTCTGGTAATTTAAAATCAAGACCGATTTCGTACTTGGTATTGGTGGAATTCTTTAAACCAGTGGTTCGTTTTACATCGTACACATAGGTATGGTACCACAACGCCCGTTCGGCCGGATTGGCTGCTCCTGTATTGTCGGCTGCCAGCTTATCGGTGTATTTTTTCTCAGGATACAAATGCACCAACCCGGGCGTTTTTGCATTTTGTCCGTAACCAAGTCGAAGGTCGAGCCACTTGGTAACTGCTACCGATGCGTTGATACGGGGCGAAAGCGACCAAACCTGCTCATCCATTCCCGGCTGTAGGTGGGTGTAGCGCAAACCGGCTACCAGTTTAAAGCGCATGCCGAACAGCTTCCACGCCATATTATCTTCCACATAACCCGATAGTTGATTTAATCCCGGGATGTCGGAATAGGGGCGCGGACGGCCATCGCTATTGGGTTTCAGAGGCAATAAATCGTCGTCGTTGTAAAAGCCTATCGCATTATTTACTTCGTAGCGGTATTCCAATCCCATATTAAACGAATGCGTAAATCGCTGGATAGAAGCTCCAAAAGTGTTGCTTAGTTTGAAATAAAAGCTTTGCGGTGTGCTGATGGCTCCTCCTGAAGTCTTATAGGACGAACTGCGGTAGGGTATTTCAAAATAGCCGGTTTCCAGCGAATTGACGATCGGAATGATGCCGGTACGGGAATAAAAATTGCTGGTTCGGGTGTTGCGTTCGGATGTTGAAAACCCGGCAACATACGAAATAGTGCGCGCCAGGGGCAGGTTTAGAGGAATCTTGCCATCATGACTCACCGCAATGCGAAACTCTTTCTGACTGGTAAAGGTACCGTCGGCAATTAAATCGAGGTCCTCACCCATCCAGTCGATTAAACTATTAATGTTCACCTTGGTTTTAGTTCGGACAATTTTAAAGAGCGTATTGGTGTAGGTGAGCGAACCGGAGATGCGGTCGAACGAACGGATCTTGGTGCGCGGATCGCCCCAGGCCTGAGCGTAGTCGAAGCTGGCGTTCAGGAATCCGTTTTTATCACCCAGCGACCAGCCTTTTCCAAACGAGGAGTTGATGGTGGTGGGATTAACCTTGGTGCGAACTTCGTAAGGCGTGCGACCGGCTTTGGTTTTCACAATCACTGCTCCGGAAGTTAAGTCTCCGTATTCTGCCGAAGGAATTCCACGAATGATTTCCACCGATTCGATGTTGTCGGTTCCAATCTGTCGCATATCGACTCCGTTGCCGGCAGTATTGTTGCTGATTTTATCCGACATCGTGGCATTGTTCGATACAGGTACTCCATCCATAATCACGGAAGCTCCAAACGCATTGTTGGCATCGTTGGTACTTCCTGCGGTCCGGAAATTAATTTGCCTGGCCGTGGTAAGGTCGTTGTTCTGCATGAGTTGTCCGGGCAATAACTGCATTAAATCGGATAAATTATTGGCCTGAAGGTGCTCGATGGCCTGGCGGCCGATTTGCGACGAGGTGGCAGCACCGGCAGCACTGTTTTTAGCAGTAACCGTCACTTCTTTTAGCTCCAGCGATGTCTCAATCAGTTTCACCCTGACAATCACGTCGCCTTTTACATTTATTGTCCTTACCTGACTCTCGTAGCCCAGACAGGAAATGTCGATGGTAGCCATTGTAGTGGGCACATTGCCAAGAATACCTACCCCTTCGTTATTGGTGATGGCGTAAATACCCATGCTTTTCATTTGAAGGGCCGCCCCGATAATACGTTCGCCGGTAACACTATCGGAAACTATAACCTGCACAGCGTGTTTGTCCCTATTACCCGATGTGTTCTGACTGAAGCCCTGAAAATGGAACAGAATAACCATTCCTAAGAGGGCACAAATCCTGAGTGTTTGATTTCTCACCTGTACTGAATTTACTTTAGGGAATAATGATTTTGGCAATACCTTCACCGGTTTTTACCAGGTAGATGCCCTTATTCAGGGCAATGTTCACAGGAACACCAACTGTTGGTTGATTGCGATAGATCGCCTGACCAGTAGACGTGTACACTTCAACAGGAAGGGTACTGGCCGGATCAATGGTCAGGATATTTCCTAAAATCCTGAAATTTACCTGTTTGGGTTGATTTATACCTGAAACAGTTACGTTCAATTCGCTCAGTGAACGGGCAAATACCATAAAGTCTGCTACCACAGGGCTATTCTTCGCAACTAATCCAACCAGGTTTACTTTAGCAGGTATAACAGTTGCATTGTAATCGAAATTCGAAGCCATATTGGCAGGTGTCCTGAATTTTGTGGTTGTGGTTGCTGTGCCCTCGTCGTGTATGGTGTATGGATTGTTGGGTCCAAATGTTTTAGTGCCATCGGCTTCATCAAAATACAAATTATTGATTTGTACGAGTTGATAATTATGATCAGGTACCTGTGCCAGAGTGATTACCTTTGGTGTCACAGAGTTGCCACTGGAAACCACTGTTGGATTATTATGCAGATAAATCTGAGGTGAGTTGTTGATGTTGTTCACCCAGGCAAAAAAACCGGTAACCTTATCGCCAATGGCAAAATCGCCTTCCAGCTTTTTGAAATTATCGTTGATGATAATGCCGGCTGTAGCATCCTGCATGTAAAGATAACGGCTTCCGGTTGAAGTAGCATAAGCAAAAGTAACAATAGCTTCGCCGTTGTACTTGAAATAGGTGAAGTTAGTACCCGAAGTGGCAAGTTTATCGTAAAACAGATTGAGCGTCGCCAGGTTAATAGGAAAACTTATCAGCACAACTTCTTCGCGGCTGTTTTCCTTGCCTGAAGCGACTGCAATAGCACGAATACGGGTGGTTTCTGTAATACTGAGCGGAGTAGAGTAAACCGGTGAAGAAGTGCTTGCCGGTGTTCCATCCAGCGTATAATGAATCGTGGCACCTGAAGTTGCGCTTGACAGACTTACCGTTTGAGTCGTTTCGTAAATTCCGGTGGGTACCGACGACTGAGGAAGAGCAGTTTGTTCCACATTGTAATCGGTAATCATAAAATCGTCGATGTTTACCTGAGTATTGGCGTTGGTGGTTTCAATCATGAAAATGCGGAAACGCACATTGCCCGGTTCGTTTACAACCTGTGAGAAAGTTAGCATGGTGCCACTCCAGGCTGGAACTGTAATTTCGGTGCTTACATCAGTCCAGTTGGTACCGCTGTTTATCGATTTTTGAAGCTTGAATTTTCCTCCACTATGGTTACTGTACGATCCATAATTAAACGAAACCACACCAGCACCTGCTTTATCAAACATCATATAAAGGGTGTTTTTAGATGCAAGTCCACGCATACGGATAGAATACAGTCCGTTAATCCGGTCTCCTTCGTTGGGAGTCGTTGGTTTTGTAATCCCGAAGCTGTACCAATCGCCGGAAGAATACGTAATTTTTACTCCGTTATTATTGGTTGCAGAAGCAGAAGGGCTATCGAAGTTTTCGAACAGAGTGGCTGCGTTGCTTGTTGTAGACAGACTCAAAAAAACGAAAAGCGCTAATCCTGTCACCAGGATACTTTTAATTGTAGTGAACATCATGTTGCTGTTGGTTTGTAATTACGTTTGCAAAGGTACGGATAAATCGATATACTACACAGACTTAGATTGTTAAATATGATAACAAGCCTGGCGTAAAAAAGATAAAAACGCGGTAAGGCAAACAGTGCCGGAGTAGAGAAAAACAACCGTCGAACCCAAAGGTCCGACGGCTGTATAAAAGATTCGAAACCGATTAACGGATAAATTTCGCCGATTCGCCGTTGATTCGGATTACATAAGCTCCACTAGACAAGTCCTTGCTATAAACGCCTGTCACATCAGCGCGATCAATCAGTTTTCCGGTAAGTGAATAAAGCTCAACGGTAGAACGTTGGCTAAGTACTACCATAATTCCGCTTTCAGTACGTACTACGCGGTTTCCATTCACCAGGCCGTTTTCAAGGTTGGTAGTCATGTCTGGTTGATGTGCACCGGCAAAAGTAGTTCCCACACGGGCGTTGCCAAACATATCAGTGGTTACTTCCGACAGGGCAGGCACATGCAGGTCGGCATTCCAAACCGAAGTTCCGGCCAACCGAAGATCTCCGGTAGCAGCATCTTCAAAGAAAACATTTACTGATTTAGAGTTGATGTCGAGCGTTGGATTGGCAGTTTGGTAATCGACAAGCGTTGCATAGGTATCAACCACTCTCGCATTCGTATTTCCGGCACGCAGGAAGTAGATATTATTGTTAACAACTCCTGTTGTAATAGCTTTGGAGATTAAAATGCTTTTAGCATCTTCATCGCTGATGAAAATGTTGTTTTTTACATTTGCTTTGTAGTTGGCAGTGGTAAATGAAATGGCATTATATGCTCCGTTTTGTGTGGGAAGCGTAAGAGCCGGCAGGTAGAAAGTGTTGTTGTAAATATTGGTGGTGCCGTAACCGATATCTGCAATATAGGATTGATTCAGGTTGGCCGGACCTGCTACCGAACGGTTTATTCCACTAAATGTATTATTGTAAATGTGAACATTAAACGGATTGGTAGAAGTAGCTCCGGTTAAAATGCCCTGTGTGGCATAAGTGCCTGTTCCGGTTTGAACCGATACTAATTCAGTAAATTTATTTGCTGTAACATACATATCGCCGGTAGTTCCACGAAGCCATACTCCAATTCCTGAACCAGTAGTTGTGCCTTTCTGCACTTTAATTTCGTTGTTGGTGATAGTAACTCCATTGCAATAATATACTTCAATTCCGGTACCACTGGCAGTAATCAGGTTGTTTTTAATCTGTAGTCCTGTAATTCGCGTAGTCGCAGTTCCTGAACGGTTGCAACGTATGCCATATCCACTGACAGTTTGATTTCTGGAAGAAATAACATTGTTTTCAATAAGCACATTGTTGGGAGAAACATCGAGCGTAGTACCCTTGAATTGTACAATATAAATTCCCATAGGTCCTGTGCCGGATGATTGATTGTTGATAATACAATTCTTAATGGTAATATTCGAACTTCCGCCCAGGATATTAATTGGAGCTGAACCTGTCATGGCAAGTTCGGGAGTTTCGAATTTTAATCTTCGGGTTGTTCCTCCCACCGCATAACCGTCGAATGTAATGTTGTTGGTTGCAACTACAGTAACATCAGATAATGCAGTATTAAGATTTTCGGTTGCACATCCGATTACAAAATGGCCCCAGGGTCCGGTATTACCAGTTGTCTGTGTAAACGTTACCGTACGATTTTCATCTGCATCAGGACGAATGGTGATCTTATACACTCCTAAATCCTTGGCCAGTCCAAAGTTGGCAGCTTCTGTAATATCGGAAGTGATTTCCAATATAATATCGCCCTGAATGGTGGCGGCATTTATCGCTGCAACAGCTGCACTCAACGATGCGTAGTCGGCGCCCTGTGTAGTTCCTACCTTATAGGTGCCCGACATTGCAAAAGCCTGCGATCCCACCAGGGAAACAAAGACCATAATTGCTAAAAAAGTAATTTTTCTCATGATGCTTTTTATTTAATAGTTAATAAACCAATTAGCGCGGCAAATATAGTAAAAAATTTGTAAAGTTGGGGAAAGATAATTAAATACTTTCAAAAGTAAACTCCATTGACAAAGTTTTAACGTGGATATTGGTGGATATAATATTCCGATTTTAAACAAAAAAGCAGTACATGTTCAACTATGATAAATGAACATGTACTACAAATAAGTGATAATTCTTTCCTTGTCAAATCAGGAAAAATATTCAGAAAAATAACTATAACACAACCTTTCTTACATCATTACCCGATTTAAGGATATAAATGCCCTTTTGACCGATATTCAGTTGATTCATTCCTGCCTGGCATTCTTTACTCAACAGCATTTGTCCGTTAAGAGTAAATACATCCACTTTATTGTCGGTGTTTAAATGAATATAAATTGAATTATCCTGACTGTAAACCGATTCGAACATTATCTCATCCACACCGTTTGCCAAAGTTGTTACAAATGTGTTGTTCGATTCAATGGTGGTCGTTGTGCCATCAGTAGCAGTAACACGGTAGCGGTATGTTCCGCTTTCCAGATTGGTTACATTCAGAGACGTTGTATTTCCGGCATTAAACGGAGAACCGTTTATTGCGGTCCAAACAGCTGGTGTAGCTCCATCACTTTTTTCAACAATGACGGTGTAGGAATTAGCACCTTCAACAGCAGTCCAGTTGGCTTTAAAACTGGTAGTACTGATTTCTGAAGCGGCTGTGGTAGTTGCAATCTTACGAACTTTAACCGTTAGTTCATCAATATAGACAGTGTATCCGGTAGTATTATCCACAGTTGGGAAAACTGTTGGGAAGAAGTCGATACTAAGAGCAGTGGAACTTGTTCCGGTAGCATAACGCTCTATTGTGAATTTTTGCCAGTTGGATGTAAGTGTGAGAAATGTGTTGGGGTTTTTTGTATTCATAAGTACCTGTTTGTTATCGCCGTCGGTACGTGCCCAAAATGTAACTTCATATTTGGTAATTGACTCACCTGTAGCTGTATTAAAACTTATTTTTCCATCCTGACCTCTTAATCGCAGGGTACGTTCGGGCAACGATGGAGTCTCACCATCGGTGAAAGTTTCATTC
>JANJXE010000161.1 GCA_024709185.1 Paludibacter sp. | reverse complement strand
TTGAGTCTTTTTGTGTTCAGAAGCGTTCGTCATTAAACAAACTGCTGTCGTCAAAATTCATATCACCAAATCCTTCTTCATCGAGCTCGTCGATATCGAAATCTTCATCCCCATAGAAATTCTCATCTATGGTAAGTTTGGAAGCAGCAACTATGTCTTCTTCGTCCAAGGTTTGACGGGGTGCATCGCCTTTAGCACTAATACATTCGGCTTTGCTTACGCTGATGCCCGGTATAATTTCTGTAAGTTCCATGAAGAAAGCACGTTCCGACATCATATCGAAAACATAAAGTAGTTTTTGTTTTTCGTCGGTCAACAAATCCTCCAGTTTGGTATCCTCCATCACCAGGTTATCGTATTCGGAGCTTGATTCCATTTCCAGTAATGTCACTTCCTGACCTTTTTCCCAATTATCCTCGCAGATAAAAAAGGTGGTCATAAGATTCTTTTCATACCTGACAGAATCAAGAATGGCGTTGTGTAAATCTAAAAAGCTAGCTTCCGGGTCAATGGTGATGACACGTACAAAATTATCGACCTCGTCGGATAAAAGGGTAAATTTATAAACCATAGCGTTCCGTTTTATTTCGGATGTAAAAGTACGTAATTTTTTTTAATTACGCTTTGAGTTTTTCCTCAATTTCTTTTACACTTAAGCGGAAACTTTTATCGATTTCCATTAAATCAGTTACTATTTTGCAAGCATGCAGCACAGTAGCATGGTCGCGCTGACCAATTAAATCGCCAATTGAAGACAGGGAATTTTTAGTATGATGCTTAGAAAGATACATAGCTATTTGCCGCGCCTGCACCACCTCGCGTTTGCGGCTCCGGGTAGAGATGGCATCCACCGAAAGAGAAAAATGATCGCAAACCAGGTCGCGTATCTGCTCAACAGTAGTGGCACGTGGTCGAATATTCACCATACGACCAACCACCTTTTCGGCCAGTGGCAGGTCGAGTGGCATATTGGCCAGCGTGGAATGAGCCAGCAAGGATGCCAGCGTACCTTCCAGGTCTCGTACGTTATCAGTTACATGTTTGGCAATATATTCCACAACTTCCTCAGGAATCTCCAATCCATCGCGGTAAATTTTGTCATGAAGTATAGCTTTACGAAGGTCGTAATCAGGCTTCTCTATCTCGGCCGATAACCCCCATTTGAAACGGGTCAGCAATCGTTGCTCCATTCCTGCCAGCACAAGAGGAGAGCGGTCGGAAGTGAGCACGAGTTGTTTGCCGTTTTGATGCAGGTAATTGAAAAGATGAAAGAAAGTATTCTGCGTTCCTGTTTTACCCACCAGTTCATGAATATCCTCCAGGATCAGCACATCGATGGTTTGGTAAAAATTCAGGAAGTCATTGCCCGAGTTGCGGCGCACCGCATCGGTATACTGAATCTGAAACGTATTGGCCGACACATACAGCACCCTTTTTTCAGGATGCAGCTGCTTGGTCATCACCCCAATTGCATTTGCAAGGTGCGTTTTACCCACACCTGATTCGCCGTATACAAACAACGGATTGAAAATTGTTTTACCCGGGTCGCTGGCGATACTCATACCGGCAGTACGTGCCAGCTTATTGCTTTTACCTTCAACAAGGTTATTAAAATTATATTTTCGGTTTAACTGAGGATCGATATCGGGAAGTTGCTGCTTCTGATAGGGATCAACGTAACGGGGAGCAGCAGCTTCAACCGGTGTAACCGCTTTTGGTTTGGGATGGTTGCCTTCACTGGGTATACGTGTTCCCTGACCGCTTGCCTGATCAATGAGTACACGGTATTCGAGCATTGTACCCGGACCGGCTACACGATAAATAGTCTCCCTTAATAAGTCGATGTACTTTTCCTCAATATATTCTACAAAAAACTGACTGGGAACCTGCAAAACAAGCACGTTGTTTTCATATTGAAGAGGTACAATAGGAACAAACCATGTATTAAACGATGCATCACTTAAATTATCTTTGATAACTTCCAGGCATTTGCTCCACAATTTTTCTGGTAAATGAGACATCATTTCAACAATACAACATGAATGGATTAGACAATTTTTTGATTATTAAACACAAGGTGCTGCAAAAGAACATGGCCAACAATTTAACAGGTGGCGACTTGCAGGGCTACAAATTTCAGAAAGATTTTCGGATTAAAAAAGCCTGTCATATTTTCACGATTTTTCACAATTAAATTTTGCTTAATTTTCAAGCACTTACAAATAAGTACTGATTATCAGCCACTTAAAAACAGCACCATTGTTAAACAATGTAATAATCAGGGATTTAAACCAATTGTATATGTAAATAATGATTTTAGGTTATATAGATGTTAAACCGCAATTACATTACTGTGTCAGACTGATTAACGACTCCCGGGTCCCTGCGAAAAAAAATAATTATTTTAGAACCAGTATAAATAACAGGTCATTTATTTTTTACTTCCGAAAAGTGAAAAATGAACGTAGCGTTTTGGATTCGCCTGAAGATCGATAAGTAGTTTATCGGCACTATTGGCAGTGTTATTCAGATTCTGGTACAGCTTCGGATCGTTGAGCAACAAACCCAGGCTACCCTGACCGTTTGCGATGCCGTTTGAAATTGTTCGCAAATCACGAATAGTAAGATCAACCTGTTGTACAGTACCTGCAAAGTCGATGGTTTTGAGATTGGAGCTGATAGTGCGGAAATCGCCCGTAAGTGCATTTACATTACGCAATACAGATGGCACCTCATTGTTCATCATACGCTTTAATGCTGCCGAAGAGGCGGCCAAATCGGCAGTCGTGGTTTCAAGTGATGCCAGGCTGTTTTGTACAGATTGGCCATCGATGAGCAGGCGAACCGAACGCAACAGCGAGTCGGCCTGTGTGGCAATAGTTTCAATTTTAGGCATCAGGCTTCCTGAAAGCTCTGCAAGAAGTCCACCGCCCATTGAACTAACCAGTGTGTCGCCTGACTTATGCAACGCAGTAGAAGCCGAAACAGGCTCGTAAACCAGCTGAATAGCTTTTCCTCCCATTAATCCGTCGTCGAATAATTCGATGCGAGTACCCAAGGGCAGATGGATGTCCCGGTTGACCGATATTTTTACCCTGAACGAGTTTTCCTTCGAGAAATCATATTCCACAGCCTCTACCTGGCCCACCTTGAGCCCTTTGACATACACAGGTGCTGAGGGAACCAGTCCGTCGATATGTTCATAGACACCGTAATAGGTATTCACAGCCTTAAAAATATCAACTCCCTTCAGGAAGTTAAGACCGAAATACAACACAAAAACAGCTGTTACAGCCAGGAGTCCAACCCTGAACTCACGCGATATCTTTATTTTAGTCATACTTACTTTTCAAGAATAATGAGAAAATTATGATTTTAAGAAACAGGAAATGAATCCTGAAAAATTATGGTTTAATTTTTTGAGCTTCACTGATAGATATTTTTTTATCGCCAACAAATGCAATTACAAAAGCGTCGGGAAATTTCTTTCTAAGCTCGTTTTTCATACGGTTTGCCTGTTTAAAATCCGTTTCAGCTCCAACTGTGTATTTATAGAGTCCACCTTCCTGATAGTAACTTGCGTCTTTAACTCCTTTCAAAACAGAAGAACCTGGTTTCAGTACAGTTGGCGAAGATATAAATTGCACCTTGTAAACAGGCAGATCCGGAGAAGCTACAGGTAACTGGTCAGCCGGGAATGAAGACGTTGTGGATGGTGTGGAATTTTCAGGCACAACACTACGTTCAGGAGTAACATTTCGTTCAGGAGAAACATTCCGTTGCGCAGGACTGCTACCGTTTCCAGATTTACGATCGTAGTTACGTTTATACTTTAAAAAGGCATTGTAGATTGATTGCGCCAACTCCTGCTGGCCTCTTTCACTCGCCATGTATAATTCCTCCTGACGGTTGGAAATAAAACCCAGTTCGACCAGCACACTGGGGCAGGCCGACCGGTGCAATACCCAAAATCCTGCCTGACGCACTCCACGGTCGTGCCGGTTTGAGTTTGTGGTCAATTGGTGTTGCACATCGGTAGCAAACGCAATACTGTTATCAAGATAGGTGTCCATCATAAACTCAAACATAATGTAGGAATCAACCGAAGAAGGATCAAATCCCTGATAGCGAGTCTTATAATCATCCTCAAGCATCATCACCGAGTTTTCGGCCATGGCCACAGCGAGATTGGCCTGGGTTTTTGCCAAACCAAGGGTATAGGTCTCAGCACCATAAGCCGATGTACTTTTTGCAGCATTGGTATGTACCGAAATGAACATATCGGCATGGTGATTATTGGCTATATTAGCTCTTTCCTCCAACGGTACAAAAATATCGGTTTTACGGGTATACACCACTTTAACATCCGGCATGTTTTGTTCCACGAGAGCACCTACCCTTTTCACTACCGAAAGGGTGATGTTTTTTTCCTGCGAAATCTTTCCCACTGCACCCGGGTCACGTCCACCATGTCCGGCATCCAGTACAAGCACAAAATTTCTCTTCTGAGCGCTCAGTTCATCCACCGATACGCTTGTAATCGCAACCATCAGCAACAAAACCAAAAGACCTTGCAGGGAGTTGCGGGAAGCTATTCGTTTCATTCGGCAGTAATTTGTTTAGTTACAGTTGCATGAAATTCACTGGTAACGAATACCCGATATCCATCTGTAAAAATACAGCACTTATATTTATTTTAATCAATTTAAGTACAAAAGTACGCTTTTATCCAATGAAAACAGCCCGTATGCTGAGTAATTTTTCCAATTTAATTAAAAAAAACGTTATTAAGACCGCTGACTGCTATTTTTTCACTAATTTTGCGGGTCAATAAAATTGTGCCAAACAGCCTGATGTCATCTTATAAAACTCTTTCTTTCAGACGGTTAACCACAGCCATTGTCCTGATTACGGCAATGACATTTTCGTTTTCCGTACATTCTCAGGGGCGTTTGGTCCAGGCTGGCAGCTCGGGAGACAGACAGGAAGGTGTAAAAACAACCTCTGTAGCCGACACAACCCGCCGTTCGGCAGCTAATCAGCCGACAGGAAATACAGGAGGAATAGAGGCAGAAATTAACTATAAATCGAACGACTCCCTCATCCTGTATGCGAATGGTACAGCTTATCTTTTTGGAAGTACCGAACTTAAGTATCAGAATATTACGCTGGAAGCAGATTTTGTACGGGTAAAAATCGACAGCAGTCTTATTTTTTCGAAAGGTACCAAGGGTCCTGACGGCAAAATGATAGGAGAACCGATTTTCAGTGAAGGAGAATCAAAGTATAATTCCCGGGAACTGAGCTACAACCTGAAGTCAAAAAAAGGATTCATCCGTCATGTAGTAACGCAGGAAGGTGAAGCGTATATTATCAGTGAACGAACCAAAAAGCTGGCCGACAACTCGCTGAGTATGGCCGGTGCCAAATATACAACCTGTGATAACCACGATCACCCGCATTTTTACCTGGATATTTCTAAGGGTAAAATTAAACCCGGCGATTACATCGTAACAGGACCAGCCCATCTGGTGGTTGCTGACGTACCATTGCCGGTGGCCGTACCATTTGGATTTTTCCCGTTTCCCAGCGAATATTCATCGGGTGTGTTGATGCCTAACTTTACTGATGAACTGACCCGTGGTTTCGGATTAAGTAATGGTGGTTATTACTTTGCCATAAACGACTACCTCGATCTTGAACTCACCGGTGAGATATACACCAAGGGTACATGGGCGCTTTCGGCAACAACAAATTACACCAAACGATACAAGTACAGAGGTAGTTTTAACTTCAGCTACCGCGAAGATGTGACAGGCGAAAAAGGACTGCCCGATTACAACAAGGCCAACAACCTCAGTGTCCGCTGGTCGCATTCGCAGGATTCGAAAGCCAATCCTAACTTTAACTTTTCATCGAGCGTGAATTTCGCTACCAGTGGCTACAACCGCAGCAATATCAACACCTATCACCGACCTGAAATTAACTCTGAAAACACCAAGAGTTCGAGTATATCCTTCACTCAGCGTTTTCCGGAAATTCCATCCTTAAACCTGTCGGGTAGTGTGCTTATTAATCAACGAACCAAAGACTCTACTATCAACCTGAGTTTACCCAATATCAACCTTTCATACAGTCGTTTCTTTCCTTTTAAACGAAAAAATGCTGTGGGAAGCGAACGCTGGTACGAGAAAATCAGCATGTCGTATTCAGGCGCTTTTGCCAATAGTATTGATACGAAAGAAAGCTTATTGTTAAAATCGTCGTTTACCCGTGACTGGCGTAACGGGATGCGACATTCCATTCCTGTTTCGGCTACCTTCAACCTGTTTAAATTTATCAATATATCGCCAAGTTTCAACTACAACGAGCGTTGGTATTTCAAGGCCATCGATCGCAGCTGGAACAATGAACTGCAACGGGTGGAAAACGATACTACCGATGGCTTTTACCGCGTGTACGACTTCAACCTGGGGATTTCGGCATCGACCAAACTATACGCTTTTTATATTCCTTCGAGGGCTATTTTCGGAGATAAAATCGATCGTATCCGCCACGTCCTGACACCTAGTGTGGGTTTTGGTTACACACCTGACTTTGGCGACCCCAACTGGGGTTATTACAATACGTATACGCAAACCCGCATTAATCCGCAAAACCCTTCTGAAATGGTACGTTCCGAAGTGGAATATTCCCGTTTTGAGGGTTCATTGTACGGAACTCCCGGAAAGGGAAAATCGGGAAACATTAACTTTTCGCTGGGAAACAATATTGAAATGAAGGTGAAAAACGAAAAGGACACTACCGAAAAAGAGCCTTTCAAAAAAATCAGTTTAATTGACAATCTGAATATTGGCGGAAGTTACAATATGGTGGCCGACTCAATGCGCTGGTCGAATTTTTCGACTAATCTTCGTCTTAAGTTCAGCGATAATTACTCACTGAGTTTGAGTACCAGCTTCGATCCCTATATGTTTGCACTGAATGAAAGCGGCCGACCTGTCCGGGTGAATCAACTGCGATGGGCTAATGGGCGTTTTCCCCGTTTCATGGGTACCAGCACTTCCTATAGTTATACTTTCAACAATGAAACAATAAAAAAGCTGTTTGGAAAAGATAAAGACAAGGAAGGTTCTGCCGGATCAGGCTCCAACAGCGGGCCGGGAACAGGTGAAGGCAATGATCTGAGTGCTGCCGGAAATACTCCGGGAGCCAATAATCTGCCGGGAAATACACGTACAGGAAGCGCTGAATCGGAGATGGGCGACGATGGTTACGAGAAAGTGACTATTCCCTGGAGTTTAAGTGTCAACTATTCGATACGCTATGGTGACAGCAACATTTTCGATACCGACAAGATGGAATTTGAACGTGAATTCACACACAACCTGAGTATTAACGGAAGTCTGGAACTAACTAAAAACTGGAAAATCAGCGGGAATTCGTCCTATGATTTTGCAAGTAAACAATTTACGTATACAAGCATTTCGGTGAACCGCAGCCTTCATTGCTGGAACATGACCGCAAGCATTGTTCCTTTCGGGATGTATAAATCGTATAACTTCCGAATCGGAGTAAATGCCAGTATGCTTTCCGATCTTAAATACGACAAACGAAGCGATTCGGGAATGAACAAAATCACCTGGTATTAAGTTATAGTAGTTCGGTAAATCAACAACAAATCAATCACAATAAATTAGAGTAGTAAACAATGAAAATTACAGCAAACAAATCAGTATCAGCAGAGTACGAACTTTTTGTTGATGGTGACAACGAAGGCGAACTGGAGTTAATGGAGAAAGCAACTCCCCAGCAACCTTTAAGTTTTATTTACGGTATCGGCATGATGTTACCGAAATTTGAGGAACATCTGTTCGGTTTGTCATCCGGCGACAAGTTTGACTTCACCATAAATGTTCAGGATGCGTATGGCGAATACGAAGATGCCAACGTAATCGATTTGGATCGTTCCATTTTCGAAATTGATGGCAAACTTGATGATAAAGTTATCTATGCTGGAAATGTAGTTCCGTTGATGGATTCGGAAGGCAATCGCCTCAATGCACAGGTGGTAGAAGTGACCGACAGCATGGTTAAGGTAGACCTGAACCATCCACTGGCAGGTGAAAATCTTCATTTCAAAGGCTCCGTACTCGAAGTACGTGAAGCTACCGAAGAAGAACTGAACGCTCTGATGGGCGGCGGTGGTGGCTGTGGCTGCGGAAGTGGTGGTTGCGGTTGCGACGACGAAGGTTGCGGTTGCGACGATGGGCACGATAAGGGTCATAAGCACGGTGGTGGTGGTTGCGGCTGTCATTAAGTAATATCCAGCATTCAATTTCAGACAGTCCCCGGCGGAAGGAATTCTTCCGGGGATGTTCACATTTAAAATTCACACGATGTCGAATACAATTGGCAAACTCTTTACTTTTACGTCGTTTGGCGAATCTCATGGTGTTGGAATCGGCGGCATAGTAGATGGCTGTCCGGCCGGGATAGACTTCGATGAATCATTTATTCAGCAGGAACTCGACCGCCGTAAACCGGGACAGTCGAAGATTGCCACTCCACGTAAGGAAGATGACAGGGTAGAATTTTTCTCCGGAATTTTCGAGGGAAAAACCACGGGTACTCCCATCGCATTTATCATCCGGAATCAGAACCAGCACAGCACGGATTACGATCACCTGAAGGAAGTATACCGACCTTCGCATGCCGATTACACCTATCAGCAAAAATACGGCATCCGTGATTACCGCGGTGGAGGTCGTAGTTCGGCACGTGAAACGGCCTCAAGAGTGGTGGCTGGTGCTATTGCCAAACTTGTACTACGAAAACTGGGAGTTTCAATTCAGGCTTACACTTCACAGGTGGGTCCTATCAGAATGAAGGCTCATGCTACAGAAGCTGATTTATCGGCAGTTGAAAACAATATTGTTCGTTGTCCTGAAGCAAATACTGCTGAGACCATGATCGACTACATCTCAGAGCTGAAGAAATCGGGTGATTCCACCGGAGGAACGGTAACCTGCGTGATAAAAGGAGTACCTACCGGCTGGGGCGAACCTGTTTTTGACAAATTGCAGGCACGACTGGCATTTTCTATGCTGAGTATCAATGCATCGCATGGTTTTGACTATGGAGCCGGTTTCGATGGAGCAGCCATGAAAGGATCTGAACTTAACGATCCTTTTACGGTGAACGAAGGAAAAGTGAGTACCACCACCAATTATTCCGGGGGCATTCAGGGTGGCATCAGTAACGGTCAGGACATCTATTTCCGTGTATTATTCAAACCTGTAGCTACTATCTCCAAAAAGCAGGATACTATAGACAGCAACCTGCAGGAAACAGAACTACAGGCAAGAGGCCGGCACGATCCCTGTGTGTTGCCCCGGGCTGTACCCATTGTTGAGGCCATGGCAGCCATCACGCTGCTCGACAGCTATCTGAGTCAGACTAACCCTATTTGACATCCTATTAATACATAAGCATGGGCACCAACGAAACGTGGGCCGTAATTATCAACCTTAAATCCGGCAAAAAGAATTTCCGCAGGCAGATGTTGTACCTTTTTCATCAGTTGAATAAGGCGCAAATTGCTTATGAACATCAGTTTACTGATTTTGCAGGTCATGCGGTACTTATCGCACGCAAGTTTGCACGCAAAGGCTTCCGGAATTTTATGGTTGTCGGGGGAGACGGAACCGTAAGTGAGGTTATTAATGGCATTTTCAGTTCCGGTGCCGACACATCGAATGTACAACTGGCCCTGATACCCCGAGGCACCGGCAACGACTGGGCACGATTCTGGGGCCTGGGACGCGATTACATACATTCAGTAGCAATATTTATTCAACAAAAAAAACAACTCATCGATATTGGTACTATACAATATCGGCTTGAAGATGAAAACTACACACATTATTTCATTAATTCGGTAGGTTTTGGTCTTGACGCAGCGGTTGTAAAAATCACTCACCGACTGAAACGCTATCTGGGCAGCCACTCTTTCATGTATTTTATCGCTTTATTAACAGCTGTTTTCCAGTTCAAATCGTTTCGTTTTCACATGAAAACCAAAGAAAAAGAAATTCAGGATCTACTTTTCACTATGAATATTGCTAATGGCTGTTACAGCGGTGGAGGAATGAAGCAAAATCCCGATGCCCTTCCCTACGACGGAATTTTCCACGCGATGTTGGTAAGAAAACCCTCTTACAGGGACATACTGACTGCTTTACCTCTTCTTTTTAATGGCCGTATTCAACACCATCCTGCGCTCGAAAACCTGGTAACAGATGAACTTGAACTCAATTACCACAACGGAGGATATTTTGAAGCCGACGGCATTATTGTGAATTGTGATCCACCGCTGACCGTCGCAGTTCAAAAAAACGCACTGTACATGATAATACCTTAAAATCTATTTAGTTTAGTTATGGAATTCAGAAAAATTACAGAAGAAGCTTCGTTGCACGACAGGCTTGACGAAAAAAGTGTGGAAGAGTTGCTTCATGAAATGAACGAAGAGGACCGGAAAGTGGCTGTTGCTGTTTCTGCGGTAATACCGGCCCTTAATAGCCTGGTTACCAAAATTGTAGAACGAATGAAGCGAGGTGGGCGTATTTTCTACCTTGGAGCTGGCACAAGCGGCCGACTGGGAGTGCTCGATGCTTCCGAGATACCTCCAACTTTTGGCATGCCTCCCGAACTTGTTGTCGGACTTATTGCGGGAGGTGATACTGCCTTACGCAATCCGGTTGAAAATGCCGAAGATGATTTCGATAAAGGTTGGGAAGAACTGGTTCAACGAAATATTAATCAGGAAGATACAGTCATCGGAATTGCGGCTTCGGGCACCACGCCCTACGTTATTGGTGCTCTTCGAAATGCCCGCAGCCGTGGCATTCTTACTGCTTCTATTACCTGTAATCCCGGTTCGCCCGTCGCAATGGAAGCTGAAATTCCCATCGAAGTAATTGTAGGTCCTGAATTTGTGACTGGCAGCACCCGACTAAAATCAGGCACTGCCCAAAAAATGGTGCTCAATATGATTACCACCACCACCATGATTCAGCTGGGGCGGGTGAAGGGCAATCGAATGGTGAATATGCAACTCACCAATGCCAAGCTCATCGACCGTGGTACCCGCATGATAATCGACGAACTGAAACTGGATTATGATCAGGCACGCAACCTGTTACTTATTCACGGATCAGTAAAAAAAGCCATTGATAGTTACCACCTGCAAATAAAATAAGCATAACCATGGAAAAATCGCAGCGACTACTTGCCCTCGATGTCCTGAGGGGCATCACCATTGCCGGAATGATTATGGTGAACAATCCGGGAAGCTGGAGCTTTGTGTATGCCCCATTGCAACATGCATCGTGGAATGGATTGACACCAACCGATCTGGTATTTCCGTTTTTTATGTTTATCATGGGAGTATCGATGTATCTATCCTACCAGAAATTCGATTTTCAATTTTCAGGAGCCAGCTTTTTTAAACTATTGCGCAGGTCGGTATTCCTTTTTCTGATAGGAATTGGTCTCGGCTGGCTGAGCCTCTCGATGCGGCAATGGAATTTGTTGCGCACCGAAGAGCTTGACTTTATCAGCAGGCTACTGCAATCTGTTTCAGCTTTTGATCAGATTCGAATTCTGGGAGTTCTTCAACGTCTGGCACTGGTTTCGTTTTTCGGAACCCTAATCGTGCTTACTGTAAAGCAAAAGTTGATTCCCTGGTTAGTGGCGTTGCTTCTTTCAGGCTATTGGGCGCTCATTGCTTTAACAGGAAGTTACGAGATGAGTCCGGACAGCATAGTTGCTGTAATCGACCGTGCTATACTCGGTGAGTCGCACATGTACCGCGATACAATGGCTGACGGAACGCGCATTGCCTTTGATCCGGAAGGAGTGCTTAGTACAATCCCCGGAATAGCCCATGTATTGCTGGGTTTTCTTACCGGCAAACTGATGACTGGTCAAAAAGAAGTCAAAGATAAGCTGGTAGCTCTTTTTGCAGTCGGAGCTTTAATGATGTTTGCCGGAATGCTGATTCAGTATGGATTTCCCATCAACAAAAAGATTTGGAGCAGCAGCTTTGTGTTAACGACCAGCGGCATGGGTGCTTTATTGCTGGGCCTTTTGGTTTATTATATTGATTTGAAAGGCCATAAACGCTGGAGTGTATTTTTTGAATCATTTGGTATAAATCCGATGATATTGTACGTTACCGGTTCGTTGCTGGGCATCCTGCTTGGAAACATCGGATTTATGTATGCTAACGAATGGATAAGCCTTAAATCTTTCGCTTACACTTATTTTTATCAAATCAATTTTGGTGATTATGCCGGTTCACTGGCGTTTGCTCTTACCCTGGTAGGGCTCTGTTGGCTACTGGCTCACTATCTTTATAAAAAAAGAATATTTATAAAACTTTAAAAAATGCTTTTCAGCTGGTTTATTTAAATATTTTAGTTACATTTGTGGACTTTGTAAAATTTTTAATTTTGCATCATGAAAGAACACAAATTAAAATACAAACTGCTGATTATATTCTTTTTGACTCTTAGCACACTGGTTTCAGCCAAAGGTGTTAAGACAGGCATAGAAGTACTACAGGCTCAAAACTTCAGGATTCTGGAAGGAAAACGGGTGGGATTAATCACCAATCCCACTGGCGTTAACTCGACATTTCAATCGACCATTGACATTTTGCACGCAGCTCCGAATGTGGAACTGGTCGCTTTATTTGGCCCCGAACACGGAGTACGGGGAGATGTGCATGCCGGAGATAAGGTAGATAATCTAACTGACAAACGCACCGGTCTGCCGGTATATTCACTTTACGGTGCAACCCGTAAACCCACTCCGGAAATGTTGAAAGGAATCGATGTTCTGGTGTACGACATTCAGGATAATGGCTGCCGTTCGTTTACCTACATCAGCACAATGGGTCTGGCGATGGAAGCAGCCGGAGAGCAGGGTATTGAATTTGTGGTGCTGGATCGTCCCAATCCACTGGGAGGACAAAAAATTGAAGGTAACCTCACCGAATCGGCATTTACATCTTTTGTAAGTCAGTTTCCGATACCGTATATATATGGTATGACCTGCGGCGAACTCGCACAGATGATCAACGCGCAAAAAATGATAGCAACGCCCTGCAAGCTTAGCGTTGTTAAAATGAAAGGCTGGAAGCGCAGTATGACCTGGGAAAAAACCGGCTTACCGTGGATAGTTGCATCACCACATATTCCACACAAACACAGTTCGTATTTCTATCCTGTTACCGGCATTTTGGGCGAACTGGGGTACTTGTCGATAGGTGTTGGCTACACCCTACCTTTCGAACTGGTGGGAAGCCCCTGGATGAATGCTGAAGAAGTAAGTACAGCACTCAACAATCTTAAATTGAAAGGTATTCATTTTCGTCCGATTCATTTCAAACCTTTTTATGCTACCTTTAAAGGGGAGCAGTGTCAGGGTGTTCAAATCCATTTTACTGATTATGCTTCGGCGCGACTTACCGAGATTCAGTTTTATATCATGCAGGAAGTAAGCCGGTTGTATCCCGATAAGGCTATCTTCGACATGGCTAATCCCTCCCGTTTTGGGATGTTCGATAAAGTTTGTGGCAGCGACCAAATCAGGCTTCGATTTTCGGAGAAACATCAGGTAGCATCCATTCTCGATTATTTCAGAAAAGATGAGGAGAATTTCCGCAAGGCTTCACGTCCATTTTATTTGTACCGCTAATGTATTCACTTCCCGACACCCTTCAGCAGAAACAGTTTATGGAGGATCTCCGCCGGCTGATCCCCAAAGGATTGTTGTACACCGATGCTACACGTCGGTTGGCCTGGGGTACTGATGCAGGAATTTACAGGATGATTCCGCAGGTGGTAGTGCAATCGCGTACCGAAGAACAAATTGCAGGACTGATGCAACTGGCCCGAAAATATGGCAAAACACTTACTTTTCGTGCTGCGGGAACCAGCCTTTCGGGACAAGCCATCAGCGATTCGATATTAGTTATTGCCGGTCAGCACTGGGAAAAATTCAGAATATCACCCGATGCAACGAGCATTGCGATGCAGCCCGGAATTGTAGGACAAAACGTTAACTACCATCTCAAACCTTATGGACGGAAGTTTCCGCCCGACCCGGCATCGTTGAAATCGGCCATGGTGGGAGGTATCATTCAGAATAATGCATCGGGAATGAGTTGCGGCACCCATGAAAACAGCTACCGGATGCTACAATCGGCACGATTGATACTACCTGATGGCACCTTGTTGGATACAGGTGATGAAGCAAGCAAATCAACTTTCAGGAAAACGCATCCGGAATTTCTCCGAACACTGGAAACCATCCGCGACCGGGTGAGAGCCGATGAAGCTTTAAGCCAACGCATCCGAAAAAAATATTCGATCAAAAATGTTACAGGTCTATCAATCAATGCCCTGCTCGATTTTAATGATCCTTTTGAGATTATAACACATCTGATGGCAGGCTCGGAAGGTACACTGGCCTTTTTAGCAGAAGCAACAATGCAAACCGTTGTTGACAAGCCCTTTGCTGCCAGCGCCATGCTCTATTTCCCTACCCTGCGAAGCGCATGCGAAGCTGTGGTAGCTCTAAAGCCCTATCCGGTTGCTGCGGTTGAACTTTTCGACCGTGCCGCTATTCGCTCGGTAGAAGATAAACCAGATGCTTTGCCGGAACTGAAACAACTGCCGGAAGATGGAGCAGTTGCCTTGATTAAAGCTGAAGGTTTGACTGCGGAAGAGCTTCAGGAAAAAATTGTGGCTATAGGTCAGGTGCTTAAAAAGCTACCTACCCTTTCAGTACCTTATTTCACCGATAAAGAAGAAGAATATACTCCCTACTGGACCATGCGTTCAGGAATTTTCCCGACAGTGGGCAGCACACGTCCCACCGGCACCACCTGTATTATTGAGGATGTGGCCTTCCAACTTCAGGATTTACCTCAGGCTATTGCCGATTTGCGGGAAGTGCTGGCTGAACATGGGTATGGCGATGCTATTCTGTACGGACATGCGCTCGAAGGGAATTTCCATTTTATTCTGAATCAGTTTTTCGACACACAGGATGAAATTGAACGCTACGACAGATTGATGAAAGCCGTGGCCGATCTTGTTGTTGACCGTTACGATGGCTCGCTGAAGGCGGAGCACGGAACAGGGCGGAACATGGCACCTTTTGTACAAAAAGAATGGGGCGATACGGCCTGGCAAGTGATGAAAGAACTCAAACATCTTTTTGATCCGGATGGATTGATGAATCCAGGTGTGATTTTTAACGATGACCCCGATTGTCACCTGAAAAACCTGAAAGCATTACCGGTAACGCATCCATTGATTGACAAATGTATTGAATGTGGATTTTGTGAAATCAACTGTGTAAGTTCAGGATTTACCTTATCGGCCCGACAACGCATTGTGGTGCAGCGGGAAATTGAACGATTGAAACAAACCCATGAAGACGATGCCACACTTCAGGTGCTGATAAAAGAGTACGATTATGCCGGCGATCGCACCTGTGCAGGAGACGGATTGTGTGCCGTAGCCTGTCCTGTAGGGATAAATACAGGAGACTACATCCATGTGGTTCGTCACGAAAAAGTACGCAACAGTCGTGCGGCTATTGCTGCAGGAGCCTTTACAGCTAACCATTTCCGTCATTTTTCAAACGGATTACGGGGTTTACTCTTCACTGCTAATGCGGTTCGGAATGTAACCAGTGACAAAGTGATGGGTGGATTAACCAAAGGACTGCGCTACCTGAGCGGATACACGATTCCGATGTGGTCGCCTGCACTTCCCAAAGCAGCACCTTTAAATATAGTGCAATACTTTACCAGCGATCTGAAAGTGGTCTATTTCCCGAGTTGTCTGAACCAGATGATGGGCGTTTCCAAAGGTGATCCGGATTCCGTTTCGCTGATGCAAAAAACGGTTGACTTACTCAACAAGGCAGGGTATGAAGTGATCTTCCCCGAACAACGGAGGCAATTGTGCTGCGGTACCATTTGGGATAGTAAAGGTATGCCCGACATCGCCGATCAGAAATCCGAAGAACTGGAAAAGGCATTACTAAAAGCCAGTAACAATGGTGAATATCCGGTGCTCTGCGATCAGAGTCCGTGTTTGTACCGAATGCGCAACACACTGAAAGGCATGCAGTTGTACGAACCGGTTGAGTTTATCGAGAAGTTCCTTGTTGATAAACTGGATTTTGAACCAACCAATGAGCCGGTGACAGTATTTGCAACCTGTTCGTCCCGTAAAATGCAGCTCGACCCACTGTTGGTGCGACTGGCAAAGCGTTGCAGCACCCGGGTGATGGTTCCGGCCGGACTTGCCTGCTGCGGATTTGCCGGCGACAAAGGCTTTACACTACCGGAGCTGAATGCTCATGGCCTGAGGAGACTACGTGAACAGACACAGACTGCCGGTGCGAAATTCGGCTACAGCAACAGCCGCACCTGCGAAATCGGGCTAAACACACACAGTGGCATTCCATGGATGTCGATCGTATACCTGGTGGATAAGTGCACCCGAACTAAAAAATTACATTAAAGAAAGGAGAATGGAATGAAACAACTCTTACCCTTCATTTTACTACTACTTACAATTAGCTCAACTTCGGCTCCCAAAAAGCACGAGATGAGAGCTGCCTGGATAGCCACAGTTGCAAATATCGACTGGCCATCTAAGCCGGGTCTGCCGGCTGAGCAGCAAAAAGAGGAGATGGTTAAAATGCTCGATTATCTGGCATCGGCCAACATCAATGCAATCGTGATGCAGATACGTCCGACGGCTGATACATTTTATCCATCGGCATTGGAGCCCTGGTCGCACTGGCTTACCGGCAAACAGGGTCAGAAACCGGAGCCATTCTACGACCCACTCGAATTTATTATCAGGGAAGCGCATCAACGCTGCATGGAAGTGCATGTGTGGCTAAATCCCTATCGGGTGATGAACTCGAACCGACCTGAGCTACTGCATCCTGATCATCCCTATTTTAAACGTCCGGAATTATTTGTTCGATACGGTAACCAGCTCTATTTCAATCCAGGACTGGATGAGACACGGCAAATGCTCAACAGAGTAGTAGAGGATATTGTTCAACGTTACGATGTGGATGCCATTCATTTTGATGATTATTTTTACCCCTATAAGGTTGCAGGTGAAGAATTTCCTGATGCCGAAACCTTTAATCGATATCCACGCGGATATACTTCTCAGCAACGCGACGACTGGCGGCGGAACAATGTGGATATGATTATCCGGGAACTACAACAAACCATCAAAAGCAACAAGCCCTGGGTCGAATTTGGAATTTCACCCTTTGGAGTATGGCGTAACGACAACGTGGATTCACGCGGTTCGGCCACCCGTGCTGGTGTGCAGAACTACGACGATTTATATGCCGACATTCTGAAATGGCTGCGCGAAGGCTGGATTGATTATGTCGTTCCGCAGCTGTATTGGGAAATCGGAAAAGAAGTCGCCGATTATGCGGTTCTGGTGAAATGGTGGAACGAGAATGTGTATGGCAAAAATCTGTACATAGGATTGTATGCATCCAAACTGGGTAATGAAAAAGCAGATCCTGCCTGGCAAAAACCCAACGAACTGGCCCGCCAGTTGCGTTTAAACGAGCAGTATACCGGGGTTGATGGAGCCGTTTACTTCAGTGCAAAAGGAATAGTAAAAAATCTGCAGGGCATCACAGATAGTCTTCAAAAGAATTTCTACAGATATCCGGCGCTAAATCCACTAAACAGATCTATAAAAGGAGAAGCTTCACCTTCGCCGTCTAACCTGAGAATTATCAAAGACCGGCGCGAGCGAATGCTACTGTGGGATGCAGTGACTGGTGAAGGTGGCAAAGAAGTGTCGTATTATGTGGTTTATGCTTTCAAAGGGAGGAAACCCGGCAACATTGACGATCCGTCGGCGATATTGTTAAAAACGACCAAAACATCTGTCGATTTAGCTAAAATAAAGCGCAAATTGAAAGGAAATCACACCTTTATCATTACAAGCGTTAACAAATACCGGCATGAAAGTGCTCCGATTCAGGCAATTACCCGAAAATTTTAGTTAAAACAGGAAACAAAACAGCACAGCTATACGTTAAATTCAGGGTGTAATCAAGCTGTATGCAATCAAAGCCATTTGATTGCCGCAGAAGCGACATCCTACCATAAAAACACTAATTATCATCGTATGAGAAGAAGTATCTATTTACTCATTCTTTTCCTGCTTGTAGCAGCTGGCATCTATAGTCAGAAATTAACAGTCAGCGGGACAGTACGTTCGGCCGACGACGGAGAGCCCATTATAGGCGCTTCGGTAGTAGAACAAGGCACAGGAAATGGCACTATCACCAACATCGACGGACAATATTCGATCACGGTAGACAAAGGAGCCCGACTTCGTTTCACCTATGTAGGAATGGAAATGACAGAGCGGCTTGTATCAGCATCCGGCACCCTGGACATCACCCTTAAATCGGTAGCGCTGGCAATTGATGAAGTGGTGGTAACGGCCATGGGGGTAAGGCAGGAAAAGAAAAAACTGAACTTTGCCGTTCAAAGTGTGAATGCTGAAGCAATTACCGACAGCCGGCCTATCAACTTTGTTTCTGCATTACAGGGAAAAATTTCCGGCATTAACGTGACCAATGCCGGTGGTTCACCTAATGCAGGTTCACAAATTGTGTTGCGAGGGATTTCATCAATAAACCCCGGACAAGGTAATGAGCCATTATTCATTATTGATGGAATGCCAATCTCGGGAGGAGCTTCGAGTGCTGCTATCATCAATCCAAATGACATAGAAAACGTTACTGTACTTAAGGGAGCTGCTGCATCGGCTTTATATGGACAGGAAGCTGCAAACGGGGTTATTATGGTAACAACCAAACAAGGTAGTGCCGGTAAAATCTCCACTAATTTCACGGCAACACTTCAATCGGAACAGCCGGTACGCCTACCGGAAATTCAATCGATGTTTGGCCCCGGATCACTTGGATTTTACCGACCACTTACCGGTGGCGGATGGGGACCTCCTTTGAGTGAGGATGCCGTAATTTATAACAACATCGACAATTATTTCGATAATGGATTGTATCAAAAGTACGATTTGAACATGAACGGTGGTACTGATAAGTTTCAGGCCTACGGTTCTGCTTACTATTCAAGTAATGAAGGGATTGTTCCAGACGATTATGTGAAGCGGTTTGGTGTTAACCTGAAAGGAATGTTTACCATTAACAAATACCTTTCTGCTCAGTTGAATGCCAACATCACCAACAGCACTTCACGAGGGGCAGGAGGCATTTCATCGGTTTACACATGGCCTATCAACGATGATATCATGGATTATCAGCGAATGGGATGGCCGAGGTTCCGTTACCTCGTATTGCCAAATAAGGAAGACTCTCCCATCAGTCCTCTGTGGAGCAGAAATATGGACCAAAGCATCAGCAAATCAACCCGAACTTTATTATACGGGGCACTTACGTTGAAACCTGTCAAAAACCTGGAAATAACCGGCCGTCTGAGTTACGACCTTAGTAGCTCTGTTTCCGATGGATATACTGTTCCCCGTTTTGATGATTCTGTGATACTTCCCGAACTAAATCCCGATTCGCCAAACTATCTTCAGGACAAAGAGAAGCAGGATGCAGTTCCTTATTTTACGGCACTTCATTTGGGAAATCTGGACAAAAATCTATTAGGAAGTTATAGT
>JANJXE010000074.1 GCA_024709185.1 Paludibacter sp. | reverse complement strand
GTGAGTGTGTGGTAGTGCCCAACGTGAATCCAACCACGAATTTTCCCACCAGGGATTTTGGTTCGAATGCCGGAAAGGCCGGCGCGGGAGATGGAATGTCTGATGGAGGTCATTCAGGTTCAGGAAATGGTTCATTTTCAGGAAATAGTTCATTTGTTGCCGGCTCATCTTCCCAAAGTTCTTCGGGACAGGGAGTTTTTCCGGTATCAGGTGCTGGTATTCAGAATTCAGCTACTCTTTCCGAATTGCTGACTCAGGCTCAGAAACAGGTCGAAGAATATGAAACGCCCACAGGCGACCAACTAAGTGTGGTACTGGCGTTTCTGCCTGTCGACCGGCTCAACCTGCAAGCGTCGGATTACGAAGCTATCCTCATCAACGACAGCAATTATTTTCTGATGTATTCGGTTGTGGTGGGTGAAAACGGTCTGCAACGTTCGGTAGCACAGGGTGTACTTGAACCTAATATGCAGGAGCAGATTGCCGTGCTTACCAATGCCGATTTGAATAACTGGGAAAATGTGCGGGTGCAGGCTATCGCTTATAAAATGAATAAAACCTTTGCTGTTCAGCCAGTTATTGATGCAAATTTACGAATTGCACCCCTGAAATTTTACAAATTGCACAGTTTTACAGCGAACGATTATTTCGACGAGCCTGCTATGGTGTTCGACCTGATATTTCCAGCTCAGCAGCCTGTTCCCGAACCAACTCCTGAAGAAATTCGCCATGCCCTGTTACAAAAAGAGCCAAAACCGGCAGCACCTGTACGCCGTGAAAAAATACCACATCAAAAGGATATCATCGAAGTGGATTTACACATTCATGAACTGGTGGACACTACAACCGGCATGTCGAATGCCGATATGTTGCAGCTACAGATGGATAAGTTTCATGCGGTGTTAGCTGAAAACAGCAAACGCAAAGGTCAGAAAATTGTTTTTATACACGGCAAAGGCGAGGGAGTACTGCGCAGCGAAATCATGAAAGCCCTGAAAAACAGGTATAAGTCCTTTTATGTACAGGATGCTTCATTTAAGGAGTATGGATTTGGAGCAACGATGATAAGAATTCAATGATAAATGATAAAATATTAATGATTAATGGGTGGGGTTTTGGATTTGATTCGCGTTTGAATTTTAATATTGTAGAAGTAAAAATTGTATGAAGGGTAAATATTCACTTGGTCGCAACCATTTATCATTTATCATTAATTGTTTAACATTAATGACTCGTCATTTATCATTTATCATTTATCATTTAACATTAATCGTGGCGTTTTATGGTTGTACGCCGGAGGAGGAACCTTTGGGGCCTGTTTTTTTGTCGGAGGTGTTTGAGTATGTGTATGCACCTGGTCAGCATGCGCAACTGGCCCTGCCAACAGACACGCAGTATGTGACGGGTGATCCGGCAACGAAAGAAGGTTTTTTGTACCTGGGCGGTTTTGGTGGTTATGTAGTAGCTGGTTTTCCCCGCGACGTAGTTGATGGTGAAGGGACCGATTTCGAGGTTTTTGCGCTGGTTGGAGCGGCACCCGAACCGGCCGTGGTATATGTGATGATGGATGCGAATAAGAATGGCCGGCCGGATGATACCTGGTACGAACTGAAAGGAAATCTTTTTGAAGAGTCGAAACGCAATTATTCGGTGACCTACACCAAATCTCAATCGGCGGAAGGAAACATTCAGTGGACCGACAGCGATGGCGCTTCGGGTGAGTTGCGGTCGTCGTATGGCGATGTGAATAGCTCAGGCTGGTGGTGGCCTTATACGTCGACCAATACCATTACTTTCTCAGGCACCCGTCTTCCCGATGCCTATGTCAATCAATCTTTTAACGGGACCACTAATTGGGTGGTTCCGGAAGGGAAATTTCAATGGGGCTATGCCGAAAATAACAAAGGAACGGATTATGATTCGAATGCAGGTTCTAACAGACTGGATATCAGCAATGCAGTTGATGCCGAAGGACATTCTGTTAAGCTGACTTCAATCCGTTTTATAAAGATTCAAACTGCTGTTTTTCAACAAAACGGACAAATTAACGAGGTGTCGGCCGAAATAAGAGGCGCCCGATCGCTACGATAAGCCTATTCCACCAGTACAAAATCCAACTGCTTTTTATCCAGATTAGCCCGTGCTACTTTTACACGCACTGCATCGCCCAGCTGGAATCTCCGCTGGTAACGCCGCCCAACAAGGCAGTAGTTTTTCTCATCAAACACATAATAGTCGTCGTCGAGATCGCGAATCGGCACCATGCCTTCGCATTTGTTCTCGATAATCTCTACATACACTCCCCATTCGGTAACGCCCGATATCACGCCGTCGAACTCCTCACCGAGGTAACGCGACATAAATTCGACCTGTTTGTACTTAATCGATGCACGCTCGGCATTGGCTGCCAGCTGCTCGCGATCGGAACTGTGGCGACACATGTCCTCGTATTCCTGTTGATTCACACTGCGACCACCTTCTGCGTAGCGTTCGAGCAACCGGTGAACCAGCATGTCGGGATACCTGCGGATGGGTGAAGTGAAATGGGTGTAGTAATCGAAAGCGAGTCCGTAATGGCCAATGTTTTCGGTAGTGTAAACGGCCTTTGCCATCGATCGGATTGCCAGTGTTTCAATCAGATGCTGTTCTTTCTTTCCTTCAACAGCATCCAGCAATTGGTTGATGGAACCCGATATGACCGATTGTTTACCCGTTGTGCGCAGGTTGTAGCCGAACTTTTTAATGAATAGCGAGAAATTCTGTAATTTATCGGGATTGGGTACATCGTGAATCCGGTAAACAAAAGTCTTCGCTTTCTGACCGCGACCCGGTTTTCCTATATGGGTAGCCACTGTTTTGTTAGCCAACAACATAAACTCCTCTATCAACTTATTGGCATCTTTTTGTTCCTTAAAGAAAACAGAAAGAGGATTTCCTGTTTCATCAATTTCGAACCGTACTTCTACCCGGTCGAAGGCAATAGCGCCCTGATCGAACCTGCGCTGACGCAGTTGTTTGGCTAATCGGTCGAGGGTTAAAACTTCTTCATTAAAATCTCCTTTTCCCGTTTCAATAACCTGCTGAGCTTCTTCGTACGTAAATCGCCGATCGCTTCGGGTCACCGTCTTCGCAATTTCATAGTGCTTTACCTCGGCATCATCATTCATCTGGAAAATCACCGAATAGGTAAGCTTATCTTCATCAGGGCGCAGCGAACAAATTCCATTGGAAAGATGCTCAGGCAGCATGGGGATAGTACGGTCGACCAGGTACACCGAGGTGGCACGGTCGCGTCCTTCGCGATCAATGATACTTCCCGGACGAACATAGTGCGTAACGTCAGCAATATGAACGCCCACCTCCCACAAGCCATTGTCGAGCTTACGAAGCGAAAGAGCATCATCGAAATCCTTTGCATCGCGCGGGTCAATGGTGAAGGTGGTAATTTTGCGCATATCAATACGACGCGACACTTCTTCCGGGGTAATACCCGCATCCATAGAAGCAGCTGCAGCATCCACTTCGGCAGGGTAGGCATAGGGCAAACCATATTCCGCCAGAATGGCGTGCATCTCAGTGTTGTTGTCGCCCTTATTTCCCAAAATATCAATTACTTCGCCCACTGGATTTTTCATATTGGGCTCCCATTTCATCAGCTTAACAATCACCTTTTGGCCATCCTTCGCACCATTCAGCTTGTTTTTGGGGATGAAAACATCGGTGGTCAGCACCCGGTTGTCGCAAATCAGGAAAGCGTAATTGTCGGACACATCCAGAATTCCCACAAAGGTATCCTTGGCACGCTCGGTGATATCCACCACCTCACCTTCCGGCATTTGACCCTTGCGTCGGGCGTACAAAAACACCTTCACCTTATCGTTGAGCAGCGCATGATTCGTTTTTCGTTCGGGAATAAACACCGGTTCGCCTCCATCGTCGGGCAGCAAAAAGGTTTTCACACCTTCGCGGGTTATGGTTCCTGTGATAAATCCACCCCTCGAGTTCAGGCGAAATTTACCTTTCGACACCTCTACAAGGTAATCTTCCTCGTGCAATTCGTACAGAATTTCGTTGATAAAAACTTTTTGCGACTCACTTTTTATGGTAAGAAGTTTGCTTAATTGCTTGTAGTTGAATACGGTTTCAGGATTTTCGCGAAAGATGTTGATGATATGGCGTACCAGTTCCGATTTGCGGAGCCGGGTGCTGCCACCGTTTTTTTTCCGTTTGCGTGACATAGTTTTCGGGTGTTATAATCAAATGAATAACAAAAGTACAACAATATCGGCGGGAAAAGGTTATACAGACAATAAATTTTTGTAATTTCGCCAGCCGGTTCACTACAGTGTACCAAACAGGGCTACCCATAAGGTAACACCGGCTGTGCTCAACACCAGTTCGAACCAAATTTAAGTTGTACATGCGAAAAAAAATTGCGTTTATCATCAACCCCAATTCGGGTTCAGGTTCTAAATCGGCGATACCCGGACTTATCGAACAGGAGCTCGATGCTACCCTGTATATTCCCAGCGTGGTGTACACCGAGCATCAGTACCACGGGCGCGAGTTGGCAGCTCATTTTGTGGAGGAGGGATTTCAGGCCGTGATAGCTGTGGGGGGCGATGGAACTGTAAACGAAGTAGCACGCGCACTGACGCATACCAACACTGCGTTGGGTATTATTCCGGTGGGTTCCGGAAATGGATTGGCCCGTCACCTTTCCATTCCTATGAATGTTAAATCGGCCATACATCATCTCAATCATTCGGAAGCCATTCTCGTCGATTATGGTCTGGTAAACGGAAATCCATTTTTCTGTACGTGTGGAACTGGATTCGATGCCTATGTGAGTACTGAGTTTGCCAAAGGGAAGCAACGGGGAATTATGGCTTATCTCGAAAAAGTAATTACCGGCTATTTCAACTATAAATCGACTAGTTATCAGCTTATCGGTAATGGAATTGATTTTAAAACGAAGGCATTTGTGCTGACGTTTGCCAATGCTTCGCAGTGGGGGAACAATGCGTATATCGCCCCTCAGGCAAGTGTGCAGGATGGTAAGCTCGATATTTCGGTGATGAGTAATTTCCCACTCATCGCTATTCCTTCTCTGGCCATCGAACTGTTTGCCAAAACCATCGATAAGGGATTTTTTATGACTACCTTTCGTACGGAAGAAGTAACCTTGTTGCGCGATGCCCCCGGGCCGTTTCACTACGATGGTGAACCTTATGAGGAAGGCACTGAAATAAAGGTGAAGATAGTGCCTGAAGGATTAAAGGTGCTGGTGAGAAAACGATTTTGAAAATC
>JANJXE010000402.1 GCA_024709185.1 Paludibacter sp. | reverse complement strand
GCTGCCGGGTATTCATCCCTGGCTGGGTTTGGTAAAAGGGTTTGTAATTACCGGAGGAATGATGGCGCTGACGGTGTTCACTGTTCGTAAAAAATGGTTTTGGAAAACATAAACATCCACTATATAACGAACATCGTATGACCTGCCAATCCGACAACTGGCAATTCTGCTAAGTGAATTTCATCCCAATATTAAAATACATATTTCAACATGAAAAAAACAATCCTTTTACTGGTAATCATCCTGAGTAGTTTATCGCTGCACGCTGAAGTCCGCGGCGTGTGGGTTCCCGACCCGCAATACACCGATGTGTTGAAATCCTACAAAAACGTACAAAACTTTGTGGCGATGCTCGACAGCCTGCATTTCAACTCAGTTTTTGTGGTTTCATACGCACTGAATAAAACACTCTATCCGAGCAAGGTAGTGTTGAAAAACTCGAATTATAAGTCCATCGATTCCACCAGTCTGCTGGCTCCTTATTTGAAAAACTACAAGAGCCCAACAGGCGATCCGGTGCGCGACCTCATCGACGAAGCCCACAAGCGTCAAATTAAGGTGTTTTTCTGGTACGAATTCGGATTTATGGCCGATATCAAATTAGCCACACCCGACAACAATCCCATCCTGGCCAAACATCCCAACTGGATAGGCATAGGCAACGATGGCAAACCGGCCAACTACAACCAACACGATTATTATTTCAATTCCTTCGATCCGAAGGTGCAAAACTACCTGATTGAGTTGATTCTCGAAGGAATTAAAAAGTATCCCGATGTGGATGGTGTACAGGGCGACGACCGCCTGCCGGCATCGTGTATCAACTCGGGTTACGACAAAAAAACGGTGGCGATGTACAAAAAATCACACAAAGGCGACTTACCTCCCAATGACTTTACCGATGCGGAATGGGTACGCTGGAGGTTGGATATCCTGAATAAGTTCGGAGCCACCTTGTACAATAAAGTGAAGAAACAAAACCCGGAAGTGATGGTGAGCTTTGCCCCCAATCCCTATCCCTGGAGCCGCGATAACCTGATGCAGGAATGGCCGCAATGGGTGAATGCCGGCATTTGCGACCTGTTGGCCGTGCAGTGCTACCGCCGCGACAGTCTCTCCTACCTCAATGCCGTAAAAGCTGCCCGCGAACACGTTCAACTTCCCGAAGGCCGGAAAATGGCTTTTGCTCCCGGTGTCTTGCTCAAAGTAAGCGGCCAACTGGTCGATCCTGTTGAATTTGGGAAACAACTGCGTATCAACCGTTCCCTGCAAACCAATGGCGAGATATTGTTTTACAACGAAGGGCTGTACGATGAACGCATCCGACAGGAAATAAGAAAAGTGTATACCGGAAAAGTAGGGTTTCCCTCCAATTGATCATTTAACCGACTTCCCGCGGCAACTGGCATAAGGTAAAATGCTACCGACATGCCTTTGCCGTCGGAGGTTTTTAGTAAACCATCGGCTTCAAAAAGACTTAACAAATAAACATATCCACGCCCCCCTTCTCATAAAGAAATATTTAATTTGAACTTATTCTGATCCATAGTGTTAGAATTTTGACATCTTCTACTTCCGAACAGCCGGACACAGTTCGCAGATACCCGCCATACCCGCTTACCAGCGTTCCCGATTCCTTTATGACATGAATCTTGTCATTATTTTCTTAACTGTCCAACTCTCCAGAAGCATGAATGTAAATAGTATTTTCATGTATTAGGTGTGATATGCACCTTTATCATCACGGTACTATAAATCAATCCGTAAGCAAATGAAAATATTTATTAAATACATGGTTAGTCTTCGTTGTAAGATGGTTGTGAAGGAAGAAATACGTAAGCTCGGCTTGCATTTCATCCTTGTCGATCTGGGCGAAATTGAAATCATGGAGGACATCACTGACGCTCAGCGGGAGGAACTAAAATTGGCTTTACGACCTTCGGGTCTGGAATTAATCGACGATAAACGTGCCGTTTTGATCGAGAAAATCAAAACCGTAATTGTGGAAATGGTGCACTACTCCGAAGAACTACCAAAAATCAATTATTCGGACTTTATCAGCCAAAAACTGCATTACGACTACACCTATCTTTCCAACTTGTTTTCGGAAGTGAAAGGCATTACCATTCAACAATACATCATCGTTCATAAAATCGAAAGAGTGAAAGAGTTACTGTTATACGACGAACTCAACCTCACCGAAATTTCGTACCGGATGCAATACAGTTCGGTAGCCCATTTGTCGAATCAATTTAAAAAAATCACGGGACTTACTCCTTCTGCCTTTAAGCATCTGAAGTTTAAACACCGCAATGCGATTGAAGAAATCGGCAATCTAAACCCATCATGAAAATACAACCATCTCGCTACGCCCGTAGTCTGATAGAAGCCAGTTTAGACCCACTGGTCACTATCAATGCAAAGGGGAAAATAATGGATATGAATCAGGCCACGGCTACCATTATAGGACTTACCCGTGATGAAATCACCCATAGCGATTTCTTCGATTATTTTACTGAACCTCAAAAAGCGCGGGAGGTTTATCTGGAGGTTTTTGCTGAGGGATCGGTAGCCGACTCACCCCTTACCCTGCGACATGTGAACGGGAAACTTACCGATGTGCTTTTTAATGGATCGGTATACAAAAACGATAAAGGAAAAGTACTGGGCGTAGTGGTGGTGGCACGCGATGTGACCGAACAAAAGCGGATAGCGCGCGAACTCACCGAAGCGAAGGAACTGGCAGAGCAATCGAATAGCACGGCCCAAAAAGCAAGTAAATCGGCACGGTCGGCAACCCGCAAAGCCGAAGAAGCCGTAAAAGCCAAGCAGCAGTTTCTGTCGAATATGAGCCACGAGATTCGCACTCCGATGAACGCAATTATCGGGTTCACCAAAGTAGTGCTGAAAACAGAACTCAGCGCCAAGCAAAAAGAATACATGACCGCCATTAAAATGAGCGGCGATGCACTGATTGTGCTAATCAACGATATATTGGACCTGGCCAAGGTGGATTCCGGGAAGATGACTTTCGAGAAAATCCCTTTTAAACTGGAACTGTCGATTTTTGCCATGTTGCATTTGTTTGAAACAAAAATACAGGAGAAAAACCTGCAACTTAACATTGAGTACGACCACCGCATTCCGGCAGTGTTACTTGGCGACCCGGTACGGTTGCATCAGATTATTCTTAATTTGGTAAGCAATGCCGTGAAATTCACCAACACAGGAAGTATAACCGTAGGAGTTATGCTGCTCGATGAAGATGAAACAAGTGCGACCATCCGGTTTGCTGTTTCCGACACAGGTATTGGTATAGAAGAGGCAAAACTTCAAAAAATATTTGAAAATTTCCAACAGGCCTCCAGCGATACATCGCGACTCTATGGTGGAACCGGACTGGGGCTGGCCATTGTAAAGCACCTGGTGGAAGCACAGAAAAGCAAAATGAAAGTAGAGAGTGAACTCAACAAAGGATCAACTTTTAGTTTTGTGCTTTCTTTTCTGAAAACAAACGAAAAAG
>JANJXE010000479.1 GCA_024709185.1 Paludibacter sp. | reverse complement strand
TATTGCAACGACGGAGGGGCATATTTAGTGATGTCTGCAATATTGTTTGTAATAGCCCTTATCTTTCAGAAAGGAATTGAATTACAAAACGAAAACAATTTAACTGTTTGAACCATGTCAATTATAGTAAACTTAGATGTTATGATGGCAAAGCGAAAAATTTCACTGAATGAGCTGTCAGATAAAGTGGGATTAACTCTATCAAACCTTTCCATATTAAAAACAGGAAAAGCAAAAGCCATACGCTTCAGCACTTTAGATGCAATTTGCAAGGCATTAAGCTGTCAACCTGCTGATATTCTTGAATATGTTGAAGAAACCGAAAAATGAATTAATGATAAAAACAAACTGTTTAACATCCACTATGCGCAATCCTATCGGGTATGCCAATTTCCGGAATAGAAAAAATTGAACTTGGAGGAATAGATCAATACATTATAACAGGAGGGATTGATTCGACCAAACCAGTTTTGCTATTTCTTCATGGAGGTCCGGGAAGTCCCGAAATGGGCTTCGTTAAAAAGTTCAATCCGGAATTAGAACACGATTTTGTGGTAGTACATTGGGAGCTAAGAGGTTCAGGGAAGTCATACAACAATAATATTTCCATTGAAAGCATGACTATTGAGCAATTTATCTCAGACACACAAGAACTAAGCGAATACCTGATAAAACGCATTAATAAGGATAAAATCTACATTATGGGTTCTTATCCGGGAATAAAAACCATCGAAAAACACCCTGAATTATTTCATTGTTATTTTGGGATTGGGCAAGTTGCAGACCAATACCGAAGTGAAAAAATATCTTTTGAATGGGTAATCTTCCAGGGTGTGTATGATTATCAAACATCGTTTATTGTAGCAAAAGAATTTTATGATCAATTGAAAGCCCCCGAAAAACAATTTGTTACTTTTGAAAACTCTGCACATTGCCCGATTTTTGACGAACCGGATAGATTTAATAAAATATTAAGAGAAATACTAACGAAAGAATATAGAACAACAATCGAGTGGGATGCCCTGTTGGATCTCATAGACACAGTGCAGAAATAGCATATGAAATGAATCATTTTTTATGAAAAATAATCAAATTTGTTAGTTCTAACTTCAGTTGGTGGAGTGAGTGACCCGAAAGCCTGACTGATAGCATAGAAAAGTTCTGATTTTTATGTATTTTTGCAAAAAACAAAAGTAATACGATGAAAGTATTTCACGGAGGTTATACCGCAATAGAAAAGCCTGAAATTTTTAAAAGCAAATTCCCAAAAGATTTTGGAGAAGGATTTTATTGCACCCAACTGGAAACTCAGGCAGTTCGTTGGGCTAGCCGGTATGATATACCTGTAGTCTCCATTTATGAGTATACACCCGATGAAACCTTAAAAACGCTTGTGTTTGATGATATGTCAGAAGAGTGGCTCGATTTTATTGTTAGTTGCCGTTCGGGCGGAAAACACAATTATGACATTGTAGTTGGTGCAATGGCTAATGACCAAATTTATAATTATATCTCTGATTTTATTGATGGAATACTTACCCGCGAACAGTTTTGGGTTTTGGCAAAATTCAAACATCCTACCCATCAGGTTTGTTTCTGTAACCAAAAGGCATTAAAAACATTACAATTTATTGAATCTATAACAACAGGAAATTATGACAGGCAGAGAGGATAAAAATGCAAATAATCTGTTTTTCCTCTGTTCATTGATTGAATATATTAGCAGGAAAACAAAAAATCACCGTAATGTGGTAGTTAATGCAATTGGTAAAAACAAACTGCAACATATATTGGATTTGGCAGATATTTATCACACTGAGAACATCGACAAGCTTAGCTTTGAACTTATTGAAAAACACAATATTGAGGACGGGGTATTTGATAATATTTCAAGTGCAGAATTCTCAATACCAACCCATTGGGATATTGGCAAAGTGTATAAACGGTTAATCATTGATATTAGCAAAAAAGAAGATAAACCAGTCATTGACATTCTTACCGAAGTTTACAATTCGTGGTTATCCAGAAAAATTGAAGATTTCAATGGTAGTGTTTATTACGAAAGTCGGGAATACCTCTATCAATCGTATTTGGCAGGGGAAAATTTGTAAAACTTCACCTTCAAAATTTACTCTGCATTACTTTTTTAAACCTTTTTTCTTCAGATAATTGATTAACAACTGTGGGCGGTCGGTTTGGATGATGCGAGCACCTAAGGTTTCGATGAGGTAACCATAGACTTTATCGGGATCTTCCAGCGCCATGTCGTCATCCCTACCTCCGGCCATGTCAGCCCAAAGGGTATTGTACCAGATCTGACTTTTCCCTTTCAGTAATTCTTTCGCCTCAAAAGGTACTTTGCAGGTATCTGAAG
>JANJXE010000394.1 GCA_024709185.1 Paludibacter sp. | reverse complement strand
TATTGCTTCCCGAAGTATAAATCTGATGCACATTTCCATTCACAGAGCCGACTCCAGTACTTATTCCCATTACTACTTCTCCCCAGCTACGACCTACACGTATTCCACTCACCTGCGCACCAATCGCCCGTTGACGTAAATTAATCTTTATAGCAGCAGTTGCAGAATAATCGGTTTGTGAATCTGATGAACTCAATTTAGCAGTTTGCTCCGCCTCCGTTTTTGTAGGATCGGGATTTACAAATAAATGAATTTTGTCATTATCCGCGCCATCCACAATTTCATATTTCAAAACAAGCAAATGATTAACACCGGTTCCCAGCGTGAGACCTAACAGACCTGTGTTTGCCTGATCATAATCTGCAGTAGTTGATGAATTCTTTGTTACTGCAAATGTAACCTCGGTACCTTCAGTGTTGTTTTTTGCAAAAACACGTCCTCTTGTAAAGCTTGATGTTGTAGAAGCCTCCCATGTGAAAAAATCGCGGTACGAACGATACGAGTGACTGGATACATTCACCATAAAAGCAGCATACATTGCTCCGGTGGTACCGGTTTTCAGCGTATCATTGTTTGCAAAAATAACACGTTTTGTTGAAATTCGTTGAGTGGACGAAGTGACACCAATAGCAGAGTCGAGTACCGCAGCCATACCTATATTAGAACCAGGATAATTGGTGTAAAATAACGGGTATTCTTCAATTTTCGGACTTACTCCGTAGGCATCGCCAGCCTTGGGACTAACATACCAGCCATTAAACCCTTCCAGGTTTCCACCTACAGTGGCTCCTTCAAAATATTCGGTAAAAACCTGTGCGTTAACTGTTAACACAGTTACAAGCATTGATAAAAGTAAAAATTTTAGCTTCATACTACTTAATATTAAAGTTGATTAATAGATAATTAAATTGACATTTTTTTCTATACTATTCGAATAGCTTGAATAATTAGTTGCATACCTGGAATTACCATTTAACCGGTCCACCCGGTACAGCACCAGCGCAAATTCCTGCTGTACCTTTTTCCAGTCGCGGATTTGCTGATAGGGAAATTCTTCTGCAGTTTTACCAGCATAAGGAAGTAAAAATTCCAGCGCACGCGCTATCGACCTGCCATCGACGGAAGTAGAAGTATACAATTCTATTCCAAGGCCTTTCGCCATATAACACATATCGATGATATGATCGAGGTTGAAAACAGAGTATCCGAAAGCAGTAGTGCGAGCCAGCTCCAAAGGCTGAGCACCATCGGGCTCTATCTGTTTAAATAACCTTCGTTCTGGAAAATCACGTATAAATTGCTTCGCAACATCCTCTTTGCCGACAAACATCGCATAACGCACCACCTGCACATCGAAGGCTGTTCCATGGTTATTAGGAGCTTCAAATTCTTCCTTACCAACAGGAGATGTAAGCATCCAGTCGAGATAGGCCTCAAACCATGCATGCAGGCCCTGACGGTCTTTCTTTGTAAATTGTTTCGAGGATTTCAACAATTCCACTCCCTCGAGCATTTCTACAAACGAATAGGTATCGATAATACCGAATCCCCGCCCCATCCCGTTGTTATGTCCGGGCACTGTCTGGCCATAATTCAGATGAGGATTCATACGTGTTTTAGCATCCAGAAACCATTTACGTAGATTATCCATAGCCTTTACTGCATACCGCTCGTCATCTGTCAGATAATATGCCAGTGCCAGCGTTTTCACACTTTGGGTCATTTGAGCAAGCGGAAATCGATCCAGCTTCTCTATTTCAGGATTCGAAACACCATCACGGCGCACGTACGGTAGCCCATCCTTTGTTGCAGGATTGGGCCACCAGTAACGCCCCATGCTCATATAATCGTGTTTATCACCACTGGGAGGTACCATTGATTTGTCGACAACAGTAATAATCTGTCGGCTCAGCTCCTTATCGGCTGCCTTTTTCAGCAATAGACTGGTTTCTGAATTCAAACTGCTTTTTGCATTACGCAAGCTACCGTTATTCCATACCAATGGCTGAGACAGTAAAATGCTTGTTGTAAACAACAATACTATGATACCTGACAATTTCATTCTGCTAATTTATTGAATTAATATTTTTGAGCTAACTACCCTGTTATCATTGGTTGTGAGGCGAACTATATACAACCCGCTTTTTAGTGTTCTTTCTAATTCTGTACTTATATCAGATTTGAATACTAAAGCTCCCTGCAAATTAAAAACTTCCAGCTGACCTGGTACAGTTGTAAAAATTCGGGTACCCAGTGAATAAATTGCCGGATTGACAGCAACTGAATTAACTGAAGTACTCACTGATTTAGCTGCTACTGCTTCTGTCCAGGTTGATGCAACCCTTACACTGCTGGCCACATACACTTCTTTGCTACTGCCCTGTGTTTTAAACTGAATTGTTTGAACCGAAGTACGAACACTTGAAGTTGAGGTAGCATCCACTGCATCAGGAGTAGGTTCTGACGTACTGCCAACTACCGGATTAATAAAAATTGAAGAAGTCTGTGTATCGAGATTGTACTTCAAAACTACTAAAAACACAGCGGTTAAATCAGAGTATTCAGTAGCAGACCATTTAATGTCGGCTCCCGTTGTACTTCCACGGGTTGTTCCAAAGCGGAAATCAGCAGTGTTAAGCACTCCTTTTCCTACCCATACCTGTACACCTGTACTAAGTCCCGGCATTGATATACTTAATGCAGGAGCCTGACTTTGTGATTGAGATACATTATTAGGTGTGTATAGAAACGAAACAAATATTTCACCCGAGCTGATTGAGGTCTCTACGAACGATTTATAAACGGCGTAATTCGTTGAACCATAAGGTGTAACATAGTTACAACTCATTTGTTTTCCAACATCTGAAAGAAAAAATGTTCCACCGCTGTTCGAATAAGTCAATGCAGGTGATTGCACCATGTAATCACTTACCCAGGTTGTTGTACCACTGATTGACCATCCCGCAGCATTTTTAAGAGCTCCATCGGAGTAATTAAACGTTTCGTTGAGATACACAGTTGCACCGGCGAAAAATGAAGTGACTACGAAAGCCAGCAAAAAAGTAATTTTCTTCATGACATACATTATTTATTGGTTAGTAATTAATTAGAAAATAATTTTATATGATAGAACTGGTTAGCATTTTCAATGCGCAGTAAAACAAGACCTTTGGTATGAATATTAAAACTGCAATTTCCATTTTGAACAGCACTCCCGATAGTTTCGGTGAGCCGGCCTGATCTATCATACACCTGAATGTTAACATGTCCATCAACCAAAACAGGTGAGACCATTTTCACTTCACCCTGCACCGGATTGGGATAAACAATGAACAAGTTAGTACTTGTGAATTTAATCCCGTTAACAATTACGAATTCAACTTCGTAGTTCTCAGGAGCAAAAGGACCTGCAGTTGTGGAATCCAAGGGTGCATTTGTAATCGTAGCATTCTCATTGTATTCGTCAGCTCCGATATCTCTTAAATTGATTAACGCTTGACCATCAATATCGCTGGTAACTATTGCAACAACCAATTCGGGATCAATTGCAGGACTGCCTGCACTTAACTTATAGATGGCATGTTTGGTAGAATAATTACATTCTGCACCGGTCCTGCAGGAAGTTTTTTGAATAAATGGATTAACAGTTACCAGTTGTGTGGCAGTAAAATCAGTTAGTCCTATCGAGGCTGAACCTGTGACATGAATCAGATTATTGGCCAATTCCGGGCGAGGAGCGCGTGAAGATGGCCACCTGACTGGCCGCCAGGGTCAGTGGTCCGGTACGCGAGAACATGTATTGCAGTCCGATCCAGAGCTTATGG
>JANJXE010000449.1 GCA_024709185.1 Paludibacter sp. | reverse complement strand
CTGGAAGAATTTTATGCTGAAGAGTATACCGATGCTGAAATCAAAGCAATTTTTAATAAGGTATATGGAGGAAAAGAACTAACCGGTGACGAAATTCTGAAATTTAAATCGGCAATGCTGGTTATTTTTGCTGAAATGGATTGTGAAAAAGGCTGGACACAGCAATTCCATTACGGTGCCATTCGCAATAATAACTTACGGTTCTTTCGTCAGATTGGTCCCGACACAGGTTTCGATTCAATTGGCACCTTTAATACTGCCAAAGCGATGTCGAAATTCTTCAATCGCCTCGACACCAATAATAAATTAGCCAAAACGATTCTTTATAATCTTAATCCTACCGACAATGAAATGATTGCCACCATGATAGGCAACTTCCAGGATGGAACAGTTCCCGGAAAAATACAGTTTGGTTCGGGCTGGTGGTTCCTCGATCAGAAAGATGGCATGGAGAAACAAATGAATGCCCTTTCGGTACTTGGTTTGCTGAGTCGTTTCGTAGGTATGCTTACTGATTCAAGGAGCTTCCTCTCCTACCCGCGTCACGAGTATTTCCGGCGTACATTGTGTAACCTGATCGGTAATGATGTGGAACAAGGTCTATTACCAGCTTCAGAACTTGACTTCATTGGTCAACTGGTGGAAGATATTAGCTACAATAATGCAAAAAAATACTTTCAGTTTTGATGAATTAATAGTGATTTTGTCTCATATAATATTTAAAAACTGCTTGATGTTTGGTGGACTTAAAAAAATGCAGTACTTTTGGTCAACCAATTTAACAACCCACAACAGTAATAAAAAATGAGTAAAAAGATTGTGACTTTCGGAGAAATTATGCTTCGACTGGCAACTCCGGGATTTGAGCGTTTCAGTCAGGCAAAACAGTTGAATGCAACTTTCGGTGGCGGTGAGGCCAATGTAGCAGTATCGTTATCGAATTATGGTATGGAAACTGAATTTGTGACCCGTTTACCAAAAAACGACATTGCCGATGCCTGTATTATGGAACTACGTAAATACAATGTAGGCACCCGCAATATTCTTCGTGGAGGTGATCGCGTTGGTATTTATTTTTTGGAGACCGGAGCAGTAGCCCGTTCCAGTAAAGTTGTATACGACCGTGCTAATTCTGCCATTGCTGAAATTCAGCCGGGCATGATTAACTGGAAGGAGATTTTCAAAGATGCGGACTGGTTTCACTGGACGGGTATAACACCAGCGCTCTCTCAGGGAGCTGCAGATGCCTGCCTCGAAGCCATTCAAATTGCCAATGAGATGGGTGTACCCGTGTCCACTGACTTGAATTACCGTAAAAATCTTTGGAAATACGGTAATAAAGCATCGGAAGTAATGCCGGCACTGGTAGCTGGTTGCGATGTAATTTTAGGCAATGAAGAAGATGCTGAAAAAGTATTCGGAATCAAACCCGAAGGATTTGATGTGGCTCATACCGGTGGTGAAGTTAACGCTGGTGAGTTTGAATCAGTATGTACCCAATTAATGGCAAAATTTCCACGTGCTAAAAAAGTTATAATTACCCTTCGTGGCTCAATCAATGCCAATCACAACACCTGGAGAGGTTGTCTGTATTCTGATGGCAGCCTTAAAATTTCGAAAGATTACAACATCACACATATCGTTGACCGCGTAGGCGGTGGCGATTCCTTTATGGGAGGCTTGATTTACGGATTGCTTACCTATACCAACGATGATCAGAAGGCGCTTGAGTTTGCAGTTGCTGCATCGTGTCTGAAACATACTATTTACGGAGACTTTAATATGGTCACCGTAGCTGAAGTGGAAGCGTTGATGGGTGGAGATGGTTCAGGTCGTGTTTCACGTTAATACTATACAAGAAAATGAGATTCAGTAAAGTAGAAGTAATTCAGACGATGAAAGCCACAGGTCTTGTGCCTGTTTTTTATCACAAAGATGCAGAAGTAGCCAAAAAAGTGGTAAAAGCCTGTTATGACGGAGGTGTTCGAGCTTTCGAATTCACGAATCGTGGTGATTTTGCACACGAAGTATTTGGTGAACTTGTAAAATTTGCAAACAAGGAATGCCCTGATATGATAATGGGTATTGGTTCCATTGTGGATGCACCAACAGCTTCTTTGTATATTCAGTTAGGTGCCAACTTCATAGTAGGACCGCTATTCAATCCTGATGTTGCCAAAGTAGCCAACCGTCGTTTGGTACCCTATGCACCCGGTTGTGGTTCGGTCTCCGAGGTTGGATTTGCTCAGGAAATGGGTTGCGACATTTGTAAGGTTTTCCCTGGCGATGTGTTGGGTGCTGCTTTTGTAAAGAACCTGAAAGCGCCAATGCCCTGGTCAAATCTGATGGTCACCGGTGGTGTAAAACCCGAAGAAGCCAACCTGAAAGCCTGGTTTTCGGCGGGTGTAACCTGTGTGGGAATGGGTTCCAATCTCTTCCCTGCTGAAATGATTAAGAACGAGGACTGGGCAGGCATCACTCAATTATGTGCCGGGGCAATTGCCATCATTCAAAAAGTGAAGAATTAATAACCAAGTAAATACAAAAAAAATGAGTAAAGCACAAGCAGTGACAGAAAAGATGTCACAGTATCGATGGCACATCGTCGCCATGCTATTCGTAGCGACAACGATCAACTACCTCGACCGACAGGTATTGTCGCTGACCTGGAAGGACTTCATTGCTCCTGAGTTCCATTGGACCAATACCCATTACGGAACTATAACCTCTTTGTTCTCACTATTCTATGCCTTCGGAATGTTATTTGCCGGCAAGTTTATCGACTGGCTCGACACTAAAAAAGGTTTTATGTGGGCCATTTTCATTTGGTCAATTGGTGCTGTATTGCATGCATTTGCAGGAATTGCAACTTCAGGTATCATCACAGGCAACTGGTTTGTAGGCTTTGAAGAAGCCCGGGAAATAATAGCTGGAATTGAAAATGTTTCGAGGGTACTGAATGTAAGTGTTGTATTATTTATTTTTGCCCGATTAGTACTTGCATTAGGAGAAGCAGGTAACTTTCCGGCAGCTATTAAAGCTACTGCAGAGTACTTCCCTAAAAAAGACCGAGCACTGGCAACCAGTATTTTCAATGCCGGTGCTATCATAGGCGCACTGGCTGCCCCTGTAACTATCCCGGTAATTGCCAAACACTTCGGATGGGAATCAGCTTTTATTATCATTGGTGCACTTGGTTTCATTTGGATGGGCTGGTGGCAGTGGGCTTACAAAAAACCGGAAGTACATCCGAAAGTGAACAAAGCCGAGCTGGAGTATATTCTTCAGGATCATGACAATGTTGCCGGAGGTGCTGAAGCATCAAAAGCAGCCGATGCAAAGAAAATTACGTTCAAACAGGCCATTCGTTTCAAACAAACCTGGGCATTTGCTTTTGGTAAGTTTATGACCGATGGCGTATGGTGGTTCTACCTGTTTTGGACTCCTGCTTACCTCAGTTCGGTTTACGGACTTGAATCCTCTGATCCTAAAGCACAGCTGGCTTTATTTGTGCTCTACTTTATTACCTTATTATCAATTGTAGGAGGATGGCTTCCAAACTACCTGGTGGAGAAAAAAGGAATGGAGCCATATGCAGGTCGCATGAAAGCAATGCTTATCTTTGCCTTCTTCCCTCTGTTTGCATTGTTGGCTCAGCCACTTGGAGCTTACTCATACTGGTTCCCGATTATTATTATCGGTATCGCAGGTGCAGCTCACCAGGCCTGGTCGGCAAATATCTTTTCTACCGTAGGTGATATGTTCCCAAAAGGAGCTATTGCAACCATTGTAGGTATTGGCGGTATGGCAGGAGGTTTAGGTTCGGTGCTAATCAATAAAAGCTCTGGTATGTTGTTCGACTTTGCCCGTGGTACCGGCATTGTAAACGGCGAAACAGTAGTAATGACGCAGGAATATATTAATCAGGGGATTGAATATGTGCGCCAACCGATGGTTCTGCTTGGATTTGAAGGCGAAAAAGCCGGATACCTGATTGTTTTCTCCTTCTGTGCCGTTGCATA
>JANJXE010000421.1 GCA_024709185.1 Paludibacter sp. | reverse complement strand
CGGGGTCGAAGAAGGGTGCTTACTACTATAAATTTAAGGAGTAAACTATTTCCTGAAAAAGCGGCTAATCCTGTTTATCCAACTTCCGCTGAGTCTTTTTTTTTCCTCTTCCGAAAGCTCCTGCTCGACTAAAATCAGTGCGCGAAATCCGGTAACCCGCTCGTGGTTACCATAATAGGGGATGTCGCCTGAAGTACACTTATCAATGTGCTTGTATTGAAATTCAGGATTTCCTGTAGTCATATAGAGCAGTGTGAGTACTGCCGACCATCCTGCTAAACTGTTTTTGTAACCCGGATACTTTTGTTGCTGATGTCTGTCCAGCGTTTTCAGGAGCTTGTCAGGCTTGTTGGTGAATATGGCCTGCTCAGTTTCTTCATCTATCCGCTCTGCTGTGCTGGCAGGCAGGAAGGAAGAAAAATCGGAACAAATAATAAATAAATTGTCGTCAGTAAGTTCGGGCTGAAGTACTTTAGCCAACTGTCGACATATTTCGGGAGTATGTGTTCCCAGAACGATGGGTACAATTTTAAAAGGCTGAGTAAGTTGATACAACAAAAACGGAATTTGAACTTCAATACTGTGTTCATGAAAATGTGGAGTACGTGCATCGCGAAATAATGTGGGATGTTCGCTGGCCAGTTGTTTGCTGTACAGGGTGTCGACCTCGGCAATGCCGTTTGGTACCACATAATCGCCATTACAAAACACCGAAGCTCCTATAAAGGTATCGAGCCGGGAGCTGGTTAACAGGAAAATGCGTTTATAGGCTTTGTTGCGGTCGATTTGAGAATAGGCCGATGCGGCAATCGTTCCGGAGAAAATATAACCCGAATGGGGTGAAATGATGGCTCGTACGTTCTCGAAACGCTTTTGCACTGCCACTGAAAAAAGACGTTTCAACTCAGTCTGCAATTCTTGTATGGATGCAGGATAATATTGTCCTGCAACCGAAGCAAAGCGATTATGTGACTTGTTAAACGTACTCATTTTACATTAAATTTCAGATCGTCGACTTTCATCCCGACGTTTCCGGTAAGGTTGGCTTGCAGACGAACAGCTCCTGGTACCAGATCGAGGCTGATCACATTCAGTGTGTTAAGTTTTCCCTGCAGTCTGATGCCGTCGTAAACAGAATAATTGGCCAGTATCTTATTGGCCTCTGCCATTGCATTATCAAGTTCAGCTTTTACCGGATAACTCAGATAGGGTGTTATCTTTTTAATAATCAAACCGTGTAATAGCCAGTTGGCTGACTTCACAAGTGCATTGCGGGTGTTCAGATCAAAGTCGGGATTGATAACTTCAACGGCCCTTTTTTCTGCATTGTACACCATATCGCCGGTGAAATAGATACGGCCTTTAAGAGAACCAATCACATCGGCCTGAAATACAGCTTTGCCATTTCGTCCATACAGCTGCAAATCGGTAATGGTAATGCTGTTTTTGCCTTCCTGAAAAGTTTTGTTGAGTAATTGTCCACGTGCCAGCTCTGAAATCTTTGCAAAGGTAGCATCGGCAGCAATATTCAGGTTGAAATCGCCGGGACGGGCGGTCGTGGTTTTAAATGCAGGCAGTGGAACGAGAGTTGAAGTTGCCGGTTTGGAGCCCATAACCGATTCGATACCAGCTTTCAACCAAAGTGTCAGGTGAAGTTTTTGTCCCCGGGTTTCAAAGGGTGACAGCAGAATTTCCTGAGGAGTGATTTTCAACCAAAGCTGATTAGCTTCATTCATAAGCACCGGATTCTGCATTTCATTCCAGGCCATAGAAGCATATCGCTTCAGTTCCACCATGTCGGCCAACGCTTTATCGATTTCGCTGGTCAGTAGCTTTCGGCTTTCCTGTAAGGCATAATTGGCAATTGGGGTAACTGGAACTGTCACTCCGAGGATGTTTAGCCGTGGCGTTTCAATCCACTGATACCCATTGGAGGTGGTACGTGCCACCAGTTTCCAGTTGCGGTCTATCTCCAGACTGGTCGAAAAATGAAGTGCAATACTTCCGGATGCTTCGTAATCGTCGCCTACCCGCAAGCCAAATTTTTCATAGTTCCACCTGAACCGGGACCAAATACGTAAGGGGACCGTGTACTCAATTGTGTTGTTTTTTATAGAAAAAGTGAAATTACGAGCCTTCCACACTTTTACGCTTAAATCCTGATTGTTCAATTGATTTCCTTCGAATAATAAGCCTTTAAGTTCCTCGTTTAGTGCAGTATCCAGTTTTTTTACATCAATTTCAATACTGAGTGGCAGTTCGGAAAGAACAGGTTGAATCCGGCTGGGAAGATAGGATTCAATCGGTTTTTCCACTTCAACAGTCTTGCAGGAAGTGAATTTAAACAGCAATAATACTATATAGAAAAGATATCTAAACTTTTTCATATGCACACTGAACAACATCGGTGCAAAGATAAAAGATTTTTGTACATCTCAATGCGTTGTTTTAGTGAACTGGCCACTTTTTCAGGTAGAACCAACCAAAAAAAACGTACCTTTGCCTGTCAAATTGTAAAATCGTGAATAATTCAAAGTTTATCGGGCACCTGTCTCTTTTTGTTGCCAACCTGATTTTCGGACTCAATAATCCTATTGCAAGCATGCTAATGCCTGAGGTGATTCATCCAATGGCACTTACATTTCTACGATTCTCAGGTGGATTGGTGTTGTTCTGGCTGGCTTCCTTTTTTATAAAATCAGAGAAGGTGAGTTTAAAGGACTTAGTATTGTTGGCTGCTGCTTCACTTTTTGCATTGGTGCTCAATCAGATTCCTTTTTTTTATGGTTTATCCCTGACATCCCCTATTGATGCATCGATTGTGGTGACTATGCTTCCCATTGCCACGATGCTGTTGTCGGCACTCATTTTACGCGAACCGGTAACTCAGTTGAAGGTGATTGGTGTATTGGTGGGAGCTTCAGGGGCTTTATTAATTGTTTTCAGTTCGCAACAGGTGGAAGGTGGACAGGGAAATCTGACGGGAAATCTCATCGTTTTTATGGCTGTGGTGTCCTTTGGATTATACCTAACCATGTTTAAAAACCTTATTTCGCGCTATCATCCGGTGACGGTGATGAAGTGGATGTTTTTGTTTGCTACTGTTTTTGGCTTCCCATTTTGTTATAAGGCTGTTGCAGCAACGGATTTAACACTGTTTTCTTCCACCGACTGGCTGAGCATTGGCTTCGTCGTGGTGTTTGCCACTTTCTTTGGTTACCTGCTGATTCCTATCGGTCAGAAAATCCTGCGCCCCACTACCCTGAGTATGTACAATTATATGCAACCTGTGGTAGCCTCGCTGGTATCTATCTTTTGGGGGATCGATAAGTTTGGGTATCAACAGGCGCTCGCCGGATTGCTGGTATTTGCTGGT
>JANJXE010000413.1 GCA_024709185.1 Paludibacter sp. | reverse complement strand
CGAATGATTTTATCCGGTACCCGAAACAGAGTTCGTCTATTTTTGTACCGTTAACATCAACACAAATGCTGAAGAAAAATATCAACCCAATAAAATTATAAAATAGCATGAAAAAAGTAGTTTTACTTCTTGTTCTCGGCCTTTCGATGCTTTCGTTTGCCGAATCTCACAACGGAGTCGTATATGTTAAACCCGGTGCTACCGGAACGGGTGCTTCCTGGTCGGATGCACTGGGCGACATTCAGGCTGCCATCACCCTGGCACGTACCGAAAATCCTTCAGCACGAAAGGATGTGTGGGTTGCCGCTGGAGAATTTACCATTACAACAGCCATTTCGATTAACGATAGTGTAAATGTATTTGGAAGTTTTGCCGGAACAGAGACTGCAGTATCGCAACGTGCCCGTGTTGAAAACGGAAATCCCTGGGATTTCAGTAATCCTACAATTATACGGGCCAGCGGTTCACGTGTTGTACAGGCAGGTGGACACCTGGATATGGAAACTGTATTTGATGGTTTTATACTTACCGGAGGAAACGGAGCCGGATCGGTCTTAGCCGGATCGGGAGGTGCAGCAGTAGCGCGTGGCAAAGTGGTCTATCAGAATCTAATCGTTCGTGCCAATACCACGACAGGTACGGGTTCCGGAGCCGGAATTATTATGACCGGCGGTACAGTACGGTTTTGTTTAATTGAAAATAATGTGCATACAACTGCCGGAAACGGTGGAGGAGGCATTTTTTCGAATCCTCCTGCAGGATATCCATCGTATATTGAGCATAACGTAGTGCGTAATAATTCTTCAAATTTTCGTGGTGCAGGAATAGGTGTTCAGGGATCAGAAATGACCTATATTTCCAACAATCGTATCTACAATAATACTGCTGCCGATGGAACAACTTTCAAACCGGGTGCAGGTATTTACAGTAACAGTGCAAATAACCGTATAATCAATAATTTAATTTATAACAATACGGGAGGAACTGCAGTGTATTACAACGGAGGTAACTTCTTTAATAATACAGTGGTGAAAAATGTAGGTGGAATGTACCTTGCCGGCAATACAATCAATGTAAGTAATAACGTTGTTTGGGCCTGTGCTACTGATGTTACGGGAGCAACTGCTACAAGTATTACAGGTGCTGCAAATGCAACCTGGGTTGTATCGAACAATGCGACCTATAATCCTATGCCTACCGATAAAAGCTGGACGCTCGCCGATAATATTCAATTATCTTCCAATGTATCGAATGGTGATGTGGTTGAGCCGGCTCCGGGCACTGTTGGCAGTGGACCGAAATTTAGAAAAGTTACTTCCTTTTTAGGGGTTGCTTTGGATGATGCTCAGAAGGCTAATCTTGATAGTGCAAACTGGGATTTGAATAGTACTTCACCATTTGTAAACATGGGTAAAGTAGTAGAAACCGTTGTGGTTGATTTTGCCGGTCTGAATCGTCCGCAGGGATTCCCCGTTGCTGAAGCCAAATACGATATCGGTGCATATGAATTGCCTTACTTTACAGTAGTTGCCGGTGAAAGTGCATCTGCACAGGGCCAGATTTATAGTGCACTTGGTGAACTTCTTCCCGAGAATTATTCGCAGGGATATGCCCGCGATGCGCTACTCGAATTATTCTTCCTGCCTCTTACTACCAACGAAATCGCCCGTGCGTACTATACGGTTTCTACCGATGGAGGGCTCACGTTCACTGGTCGTGAAGTTGATTTCAAAAGCGAAATCGATAAAGATGGTTTCTGGAGAACACATGTAAAGGAATCGTTTAAAGTAAGTGTGGTTTGGGTAGGTAATACAGCTGTTTCAAATCTTTTCGACAAAGGTATTCGTTGTTCCGGCTTAAATGGACAAATTCAGGTGTCAGGTGTGAAAACCGGTGAACAGGTAGAAGTGTTTTCTCTGTCGGGTGTTCGTGTAGCGAACCTTAGCGCTGCATCGTCGGAAATTGCTATCGAAACAGTACCCGGAGCATACATAGTTCGTGTAGCTGCCGGTGTTCAGAAAGTTATTGTACATTAATACACTTTAATAAGCTCTAATGCGACAAGTCATGTTTAAAAAGTTTTTATCGCTGATGCTGGTCCTGATTTCGTCAGGACTGGCAGCTCAGCTGAATATTACCGGAACAGTAGTGGATAATGCCGGTGAATCGCTTCCCGGTGTAAATATTGTCCTAAAAGGTCTGGACAAAGGTACGATTACCGATATCGATGGAAAATTTGGAATCAGCGTACCCAATGCGAATACAGTTTTAGTGTTTTCGTACCTCGGTTATCAGACAGTTGAGTTAAAGGTCGATCGTACCAAGCCGATGAATGTTATTCTGAAGGAAGAAACCAAGGCTCTCAATGAAGTGATGGTGATTGGTTATCAGGATGTTCGGAAACGTGACCTTACCGGGTCTGTGGCCAAAGCCAATATCGACGATATGCTGAAGGCTCCGGTTTCCAGTTTTGATCAGGCACTTGCCGGACGTATAGCAGGGGTGAATGTAAGTTCATCGGAAGGTACACCCGGGGGCGTGATGAAAATTGTAATCCGTGGAAACAACTCGCTTACACAGGACAACTCTCCGCTGTTTATCATTGATGGTTTTCCTGTCGAAGATCCTGCAGCTGGTAGCTCGGTGAATCCAAACGATATAGAATCGATTGACGTACTGAAAGATGCATCTGCAACTGCAATTTACGGGGCACGGGGAGCGAATGGGGTTATCAT
>JANJXE010000341.1 GCA_024709185.1 Paludibacter sp. | reverse complement strand
CTGAAAAATAACCGGCTGATAGAGTCCCGGATTATCCGGATGTCGGCTCAAAAGGACTTGAAAGGAGCAGCTTTCGATCCTGGTAAAACAATCGTTTCGTATGGTACAGACGAAAATAATATCGCTGAAAATAATTTCCCGTTGAAGGTGTGGAGCATCAGTCAGGATTTCAGTTTTCCAACTCTTTATTCCGCAGAAAAGAAAGCCAGGCAATCGGAATATGCCCTGTCGGAGCAGGAATTATCTATTCAACAGGAAAAAATTATCCGGGGGGTCAGTTTAAATTATGTGACCTTGCAAACTTACAACGAAAAAAAGCAGGTTTTACAGTTAATGGATAGTTTGTACACCGAAATTCTGGCTTCAACTAAGCTAAAACAACAGACCGGGTATAGCTCGCAGCTCGATGTGTTGAATGCAAAGGCACGCTTGCAACAGCTTAACCTGGAACTAAGGGATGTAAATCAACAAATAGAAGCTTTATATTCCACATTGAAGTTATTGACTGGTCATCAAAATGAATTTTTGGTCACTGACGGTGTTAGTGAGTTATCTCTTGTACTCCGAGAAGTGGAATCGACGCCTTTTGTTCTGAAACTACGGAAAGCGGAAGAGTTGCAAAAAAACAGCATTGCACTGGAAAAAGCAAAGCTGTTACCTGATTTTTCCATCAACTATTTTATAGGTACAAACAAATTCCAACACGCCCGTTATTATCAGGGCTTTGAAGCTGGAATAGCTATACCGTTAGTAGTTAAACCTTTTGTTGCCAAAATTAAAGCAGCAACGAAAGCGTCGACTGCTTCAAGTCTGGAAACTGAATATGCTATAGACGAACTGAAAGTGGAAAATCGCAGACTGCAAAATCGGCGCAACGAATTACTAGAGGCAATTTCGTATTATCATCGGGAAGGAAAAGTATTACACGATGAGCTACTCCGGACTGCACAACTGAGTTGGAGGAGTGGTGAAATTGATTTAAAAACGTTTACCCTGAGTTTTGAAAATGCGATGGCAATCCGCTTTCACTACCTTGACCAGTTGAACGAACTGAATCGGCTCACTCTTGAATTAAATTATCCTGTGAATTAACAAATACAATCCTATGAATACAACTAAGCTGTTAATTTTAGGCCTTGTCCTGCTGATGAGTCAGTCATGTACGCGGCAATCGCAGTTAACTGAAGAGGAAAATGAAGAAGGAATAGTCATCACCAGTAAGCAATTTGAATTAAATGCGATGCAACTTGGTGAGCCATCGAAAGTGGATTTCGATTCTGTGGTCAGTTGCAATGCTAAGGTAGTTGCATTACCAAATGGGATGGTTTCGGTAACAGTACCTGTAAGTGGAGTGGTAAAGTCAATAAAAGTTCAAAGCGGGAATCCGGTACACAAAGGTCAGGTGCTTTTCGAAATTGGAGGGAATGAGATTCTTGATTTACAGCGTGAATTTGTGCAAACATCCGCAACCTATGACCGTTTAAAAGGCGAATATGAACGCATAAATCACCTGTTTAAAAATTCAGTTGTACCTGAAAAAGAATACCAACTGGTGAAAAGTGAGTACCTGTTGGCCCGTTCTTCCTATGAAGTACTAAAAATGAAGATTTCAGTAGCGGGGTTAAATCCGGAAGATATCAGTAGCGGCAACTTGAGCGCTACCTATCCTGTTCGGGCACCCATTTCAGGAATTCCGGGTCAATTAAGAATCAGTTCCGGATCGTTTGTTGACAGTAATTCAACCCTGTTGGAGGTAATTGATCCTTACCGATTACAGTTACAGCTATCTATTTTTGAATCAGATGCTGCCACTATCAGAAAAGGACAGCCGGTTCGCATCAGGACATCAAAAGGTCAGTTGCCAGTGACAGCAGTTATAAGCAGCATCGGCAAAGTGTTGACAGAGCCTGCCAGGGTTGTGGAATGTTATGCTCAATTGCCGGCTTCAGAGTCGCAACAATTGATACTAAATCAACTGCTGGTATGTGATGTTATTGTATCGACCTTTACAGTTCAGGCCTTACCCACCGCAGCCTTTCTTAAAAGCGAATCCACAAACTATGTACTTCGATTAAAAGATAAGACTGCCGAAAAGTATGAATTTGAAAAACTGGAGGTTAAAACGGGTCGCCAACAAAATGGAATGACCGAGCTGAAGGAAGAAATAAAAGAGGGTCAATATGCCACAGATGGGGTTTATAACCTGGTACTTTAGTTCATCAAATTGTTAGTACCCCAAAAAACTCCTGTTGATGAAAATCAGGAGCAGGAGTGTCTATTTCGCTCCAGCTGAGGTAATGGGGTGTATCTGTTTCATCACCGCATTTATAAAAATTAGCTCTTAGCTGAGTTGGTTTCTCCGCATGATTCATTCCCAGTACAGAAAACGGAATTCTGACCGAAAGTTCCCAGTTGGTTTTTTCGTGAGTTGTAATCGGAAGATCTCCTAGTGTAGCATAACGTTCTATTGAGGCCATCTCGGATGGAGTCAGCGGATGAATGTTGTCGTTACGGGAGGTACGCCGGGATGCCAGACAAGTTCCTATGCAATTAAACTCGAAATTCGCATATCCTAAATCGTGAGGTAATCCAACAAAAAACTCCACACAGCTATCCTGCCAAACCGGATCCTGGTCGTTGGTATAGACTGCCTTCACACCCTTTTCTTCCACTTTAAAGTAAATGTAGAATGCCAATTCAGAACGGGCAATCATAAACTTCACATTAGGCTGATAGTTGAACTGTGCAGGCCAATTTACACATTTAATTGGATGCCAAAGGGTGGTGGCAGTGAGATACGAACCAACTTCGTTGATTCGCATCTCTTCCAGTTCGGGCAGAAACTTCACATTAATACGTTTCATTTCTGAAGATTATTTAAATTTATATTCCACGAATGCTTCGATAGCTTCGTAAGAAGCAAGACCCAGCTGTTGATACAGTGAGGCCGTGGCTCGGTTACGCTCCTCGGACCGTTGCCAGAAAAGTCGTTCGTCGTTGCCCATATAGGGAGCTGCTTCCATTTGCGACTGATGTTTCAGGATGGAATGACGTTTTCTCAACAGCTGTTCAGGACTGATAGGAACGGCCATTTCGATATGGTCGATTTCCCATTCTGCCCATGCTCCCCGGTACATCCATACACGGCAATCCTTAAGTGCTATCGTATCTTTCATCTCTTCGAGCGCAGCCAGCGCAGCATTCAGACAAACCTTATGTGTTCCGTGTGGATCAGCCAGGTCGCCTGCCACATATACCTGATGCGGTTGAACCTTTTCAAACAGTTCCATGATGATGTTCACATCTGCTTCGGAGATAGGGCCCTTTTTAACCTGACCTGTTTCGTAGAAAGGCAGGTCGAGGAAGTGTACATTTTCGGGCTTCAGTCCAACAAAACGGCAGGCCGAACGGGCTTCCTCCCGGCGAATCTGTCCCTTTACTTCCAACACTTCTCGGGGAACGGTGTCGCCGTATTGTTTCGGATTCATTAGTAAATCGAGTGTATGATCGAGCTTCTGAATCAGGTTGTCGATATTTCCATCACAATAGTTTCCGGCAATATTCTTCATGGTTGCCACATAACGCAATGCTTCATCATCGCCTACGGCAATGTTTCCCGAAGTCTGATACGCTACATGAACCTCGTGACCCTGATCCACCAAACGCTGGAAGGTGCCTCCCATAGAGATTACATCGTCGTCGGGATGCGGACTAAACACGATAACCCGCTTTGGAAACGGATTAGCCCGTTCAGGACGATTGGTATCGTCGGCATTGGGTTTACCACCCGGCCATCCGGTAATGGTATGCTGTAAGTCGTTGAAAATACGGATGTTTACATCGTAGGCCGAACCATGTTTTACCAGTAATTCATCGAGACCATGCTGGTTGTAATCTTTATTGGTAAGTTTAAGAATGGGTTTGCCGGTTTGTTCGCACAACCAAACGATGGCACGACGAATCAATTGACTTGTCCAGTCGCAGGAGCCAACCAGCCAGGGCTGACTCAGACGGGTAAGAAGTTGTGCAGCACTCACATCGAGCACTACACGGGCGTTTTTATGCAGCTGAAGTAGGGACGCGGGTACATTATCATCGGTTTTTTGTTCTATCACTTTTTTAATAACCGAAGCTTTGTGTTCGCCCCAGGCCATCAGGATCACCTGTCCGGCATCCATTATGGAGGAGAGTCCCACTGTAAAAGCATAGGCCGGAATTTGCTGGGCATTGCTGTAGAAATGTTTCAAATCACGGCGCGACTCGTTATCGAGTAACATCAGTCGGGTACGCGATCCGATGTTCGAGCCCGGCTCATTGTAGGCCAGATTGCCCACAAGGCCAACGCTTACCAGTACCAGATCGAGCCCACCCTCTTGCTTGATTTTGGTTTCATAATCGAAGCAGAATTGATTCAGATTATCGGTTGAGGAGGGGGTAAGCGTATGAAAATTCTCCTTTTTGATATCCACCTTATTGATGAGGTATTCTTTCAACAACTTTGTGTTGGAATGTGCCTGAGGGTCAGGTACCGGATAGAGCTCAGTAATATTAAATACAATCACATTCTGAAAACTCAGTTTTTCTTTTTTGTGAAGCTTAACCAGTTCGTCGTACACATAAAGGGGAGTTGAACCACCTGAGAGTCCGAGTACACATGTGTTGTTTTCAGCCTGTTTTTTCTTAATCAAAGTGGCTATTTCAGATGCAATTTGTCGGGAAGCATGATGAGGCTCGTCGTGGATTTCCGTTTCAATTTTTTCATACTGCGACTGTCTGATTTTTTCAATCAGGTCGGCGGGTTTGTAATACTGTTCCGGAATACGTTCCAGGGTGATTTTTGAACTTAAATCGAAGTGCATAATTCTAGTTATTTGAAGTACATTTTTTTACAATATCCTGCATTTGTTGAAATTTCTCTTCCTGTTTCTGTAACAGCCTGAACTGAGCAAGCGAACGCTGCCAGTTGTGTTCGGGATGTGCAACTTTATAATAGGTATCACCATTGAGGTAATCTGCAAAAAATCGAACAGTTTGCATATAGGAAAGCATTTTTGCGCCGAAAGCCAGGTATTCCAGCTCGATGGGAGTCAGAAAAGTGGCTGAAGACAGATAGCCACGTGTATAAGCTTCGAAGATTTCCATGTTCACATCAATATTGTCGAGGTTGGGATCGTCTTCGGCACCTGTATTGGCAGCAGTCCTCATAAAATCACCAAAATCAGAAAGTACAATACCTTCCATTACGGTGTCGAGATCAACAATACAACAAGGTTCATTTTTTTCGTTGAATAAGAGATTGTTGATTTTAGTGTCGCAGTGGTTTATTCGTCCGGGCATTTTGCCTTCACGATAGAGTTGTTGCGGCAAACACATTTCATCGGCCCGTTTCAGCAGTTCATCCACCATCCATTGAGTTTTCTCCAGTCGGCCTGCAGCATTCTGATTCACAGCATCTTTCAATTGCTGTACCCGAAAAGCAACATTGTGAAAATCAGGAATCGATTCAATCATTTCTTCACGGGGAACATCAACCAATTGCATTTGAAAATTTCCAAAAGCAACGCCTACCTCGTAAGCCAGTTCGGGCGTTATTTGTTCGAAGCTATGTGTGTTTTTGATATTTACATACACCCGCCAATAATTTCCATCAGTATCTTTATGGTACAACTTTCCATCTTTTGCCGGAATCACTCTCATAACCCGCTGTTCAACATTGGGTACACCCGCTTTCAGTAGTTTTGCCCTGATGTGTTCAGTAACTACCCAAATATTCCGTTGCAAACCCTCTACATCTTTAAAGATATTGTGGTTGATACGTTGTAAGAAATACGATTCATCATCAGGACTAGTGCCCCAAAGTATAAAAGAATCGTTAATGTGTCCGATTTTCAATGGTTTAATTTCAGCAATTTCGTTTTTCAGCTGAAACTGAGAGTAGATTTTTTTCATTTGTAATTATTAACTGTGTTTGTGGTAAAAAAGTTCGAGCAAAATTACTAAAAAAATACAGTAACAAGCTTCAAAAACCGCAATTATTAGTTCAACTTTTGTTCGAAAAAAGACTCATTTTGTACGAATTTGCCTTAAATCATTAAAATTTCGTATTTTTGAATCCAAATCTACGTAAGCATAAGTAAAAGACCATGAGAAAACACTATACGATTTCAATGCTGTTTGTGCTGTTTTTACAGGCTTTGACAGCTGCAGATGATGTTTATTTTTCCAAAATTGGTATTGAAGACGGATTGTCACAACTCACTGTCATGTCGATTTACCAGGACGAACTGGGTACGATGTGGTTTGGAACGCGC
>JANJXE010000328.1 GCA_024709185.1 Paludibacter sp. | reverse complement strand
ATAAATGAAAAATAAGTATATAAAAAGCTTTCTCATTATTAACTTTTGTTTCTTTAGAGATTGTTTTTGACTAGTTACTTTGTTGAAATCTTTTTTAAACTTTGAAAGGTCGATGCAGGTAGTCCCATCGAATTATACAGTTCACCAACCACAAAGTCTTTAAATGCATACCTTACAGCAATAGGATTCCTGATTGAATCATGCCAAACCACAACCTTTCCTTCTTTTGTAATCTTAGCTTTTGCATTAAGATACACTGTGTCTGTTCCGGCTATGTCAAAATTAACCAACTCTTTACCATACGTTGTTAAACCCGATTCGGCGTAATCAAATGAAACTATGGCTTCATTGTTTCTTATTTCAAGAGACTTGAAAATCGGACCACAACAGCCAAAGCCCTTTTGATGATATGCTTTTGCAAGCGATAAATACAAGAAACGATCGGCAACGGTTTTTTTATCGATTGGATGGATGTTATTTTCTTCTCCTGCATCAGTAAGTATAACGATACCTGAATTCGGGATTTTTCGTGCACATTCAGCCATTGCCTGGCGCATATAAGGCAAAAGGCCGTTTTTTGTATTATAGGGTGCCAATTGTGCAAAGAAAAATGGAATATCTCCTAAACCCCATGTATTTCTCCATTCTTTCACCATTGCCGGCAGTTGACGTGAATACAATTCATATGCTCTGTGATTGCCTTCTCCCTGGTACCATAAAATACCCTTTATTCCAAAGCCTGCAATTTGCATTACCATAGTTTCAAATAACTCAGCGGGTTTGGCATTCGGAGTTTTTTCATCTGTAGAAATTCCAAATTCTTCATTGAGTAACTTCTCACTCATCCAGGATTCAATCCTTGTTCCACTTCGTGCACATTTAATTATTCCCACGGGTGTAGTTAAATGTTCCTGAAGTTGTTTTGCAAAAAGATAACCTATTGCACTAAATTTTGAAGCAGATTCCGGAGTTGCTGTCAACCACTTTCCTTTAAATGAAGCTTTATCTTTACTGGTTGAACTATCTACAGTAAATAACCGTAGATTGTTATTTCTTGAATTCAAAATGTAATGATTTGCATCTTTAATTACAGCAATATTGGGAACACCGGCTAACGGTATATCCATATTTGACTGTCCGGAACAAAGCCAAACTTCACCAATCAGAATATTACTGATTTTCAACTCCTCACCATCTGAAATGGTTAGTTCGTGTGGACCTCCGGCTTCCGGAGTTTCAATAGTTGTTTTCCAGTTACCACTTTTGTCAACTTCAACAGTTACAGTATTTCTATTCCAACTGTTGTTAACGGCAACCTTTTTTCCGGGGTCGGACTTCCCCCAGATAAGCACCCGGGACTGTTGCTGCAATACGATATTGTCTGAAAAAATCGGTGGTAATACAACTTTTGCATGTATAGACTGGCTTAATGCAAACATTATAAGAGCCACAGCTGCTAAATAATCTCTCATTACAGGATGAAGTATTAATAATTTGGCTTGACAAATTTGTCAACTTGTTGTTGCGGTGTGGGATTGGGGTTTTGCAATTTGAAATCCACCGCCATTTTGTCAAATTGCTGCACCATTTTGTTTAATAATTCGGGTCGCGTCTTTGACAAATCAATCTGTTCAGCTCTGTCTAACTTCAGATTGTAAAGCGACCATATGCCATTATCGATTTCGGAGGTTACAATTTTCCAATCACCATCAATCAGAGCTTTATTTCCCTGGTGATCGAAATACAGGGGATGAGTCGTTGCTTTTTTATCTGATATAAATGCAGGCACGAGCGACTTTCCGTGCAGTTTTGGATAATCAGTATTCACCACTTTTCCCATTTCTACACCACTTAACCCAATCACAGTTGGTAAAATATCAATAAAATGGGCTGGTGATCTGCGAATTTCATTTTTTGCTTTTATACCCTCAGGAAAGTGTACAACCAGCGAAGTTGCAACTCCACCTTCGTGTACCCATATTTTGCTGCGGCGGAACGGTGTGTTACTTGCCATTGCAAATCCGGGCCCAAGACAAAGATGTGTATCTGCTGAACCAGGAACGGCCAATTGATCATGTCCTCGTCCCCGCACCATCATTTCGGCCGAGGCTCCGTTATCCGACATTATAAAAATAATGGTATTTTCAAACTGATTCATCCGCTTCAGTTCTGCAACAACTCGTCCCACTTCCTGATCCAGTTTGTCAACCATAGCAGCATGAATAGCCATTTTTAATGCCTGAAATTCCTTTTGCTTTTGAGTTAATGTATTCCAATCAACAGTTTCTACAACTTCACCATTGCCATATTTGCTCAGCAGGTAGTTATCATCCTGGTATTCCCAGCGGGCACGTGGTTCCGGCTCCGACAGCTGTCCTTTGTAAATTCCAAGTGCTTTCATCCGCTTTAACCGATTTTCACGCAACTTCTCCCATCCGCCAAGGTACATATCTTTATATTTCTCAATATCTTCAGTCGATGCCTGTAAGGGGAAATGAGGAACCGTATAGGCAAGGTATAAAAAGAAAGGTTGATTTGCATAATCATCCTGATGTTCCTTAAGCTGGCGCAATCCCTGATTAGTAATTTCGGTGGTTGAAAAAGTAAATTTATCAGCCCCGGAACGTACCATTGGTTGTTCGTTTATAAATTCTTTTCCATCCCAGTTGCCAAACATATTGGCGAAATGGTATGAATCGTTGAATCCGGCATCGGCAGTAGCTTTAGGCATTTCCATAACATGCCACTTGCCGGAGTGATACGATCGATAACCCACCGATGATAAATAATGGGGAATGGCACGCGACCAACCCTCTGGACGGTTCGTTGATGAAGACTGACGAACAGATTGGTAATTGTAGCCTGTTAATAAGCTGGAACGACTTGGCCACGATCGGCCACAGTTATAGAAATTGGTGAAACGTAGTCCGTTGGCAGCTAGTCCATCAATATTTGGTGTTTGAATCTCACCTCCAAAACATCCCGGATCAGAGTATCCCATGTCATCGGCCAGAATGATGACAATATTGGGTTTTGTAACCTGATTGTGTTGGGCAATTGCAGTTGTACTTAGAAGCGATACAGATATAAAACCTGCCTTATAGGTTGATTTGTTCATTTTGTTTGATTTTTTTCAAAAATTGCCATTAGTGCTAAATAACCGTCACACAAATATCCCTCATATCCCCAGCTTTCTCCGTTCCATTTTCTCCAGTCATTTGTTTTATCTTTTGAAACATAGCCCTGAAACACACCATTGTTTATTGCATGCAGTAAATCGGTTGAAACCCGTTGATATTCATCTTTCAACCCTGCAATTTCGAGTGCTTTAAGTGTGTAGTATTTCCAGTTAAGTGACAGACCTCCGTTTTCATAAATCTGGAACCCATCGCTGCCATTTTCCACATCCGACGCTCCAAATCGTTTGTTATTGTTTATGCTTACATAATCGAGTTTTTTTACTGGAATTATATTTCCGGGCAGACCCAATTTGAAGTCTTTTAATCCCATTTGCTCCATTTTCAAAAACAAACGCTTCATGATTCGCTGATGATAGTTGACCGGAACCAGGTCGTAGTAAATAGCCATTGAGTTGACGACTAAAAAGTAATAATCGTGTAGTTCACCATCGGCACTTTTCCAACCTGCTAAAACGCCAGTTTCGGAATTATAAAGCGTCTTGAAATAATTTTTTTTAAGTAGTTCTGCTTTTTTTGTATAAATGGTAGCTTCTTCCTGTTTACCTATGCTGAGACATAAGCCGGCAAACAACCTCAACGCTTCGTAGGTGAGGGTGTTACTAAAACCATCAATATGTCCAAAACCAATCGTGTCCCACCAATTTGCCGGACGAACAAAGTTTTTATCATCAAGAGCCCAGGAGCCGGTATTACCACTAAATTCATATTCTACCAGTCCATCACCGTCCCTGTCGCGTATCATCTGCTGGTCCATCCAGGTTTTAATCTTTTCGTAATGGTTTGTTGCCCACTTCATATCTTTACTTCCTTTTACATAATTACACGAAGCAATCACTAACGAAGGGAACGCATCCAGTGAATTAAAAGGATAATGATGACCACGGTATCCATTCATACCATACGACAATAATCCGTTCATATATCGGTCGAGCGACATGCGTAGCAAGTCGAGTGACGATAACGAATCGACTAAAAATGGAGTATTGAGGGCAAGCATCGACGACATAAACAGCGTAAATGAGCAGGCATCGCTTCCCGAATTATTTGCAAATCCCATTACTTTAGGATTAATCTGAAACAGATTTAAATAATTTCGGCGATAGGCATCGAACATTGTATTCTCAACCCCGGGAAATGGTTGAAATACATTCACTACTTCAAAGGAATATTCCAGAGATTTCTCTGAATCCATTACAGCAGGCAGAAAAATTGAAATGTACGAGTTTTCAGCACGTCGGTCTGCAAAATAGCCAATATTGACTTTTGAGTCAGAACAACGAATGGCAAATGTTCCCATATCAGGTAAATGCAGCAAGGCCGGGAGCATGGAAATGTTCTCTTCTTTCATCATTCCTAATAATGTTGCATGATTGAGTCGCTTCCCGAAGGAAAGTTTCAGACCATTAGCAGAGCTATAAGCCGGAGTAAACGATTTAATCAGAAATCTTTTTTGATCAAAAGAAAATCTCCACTCAATTTT
>JANJXE010000374.1 GCA_024709185.1 Paludibacter sp. | reverse complement strand
CGATAACACTGCCACTGTAGATACCGAAGCTCCAACTGCATTTTCGGCTGTAAAAGGAACTGTAGGATCGGATATGGTAGAACTTTTGTTGACAGCAACCGACAATTCAGGAGCTGTGAATTTTGAAATAACCTATGGAACAACAACAGTAACCGTTGGAGGAGTTTCGGGTGTTCAAAAGGCGCATACCATTGGCAATCTTCAGGGTGCGACCAACTATAGTTTCTCGATTGTGGCTAAAGATGCTACCGGGAATACCGCAGCCAACAGCCCGATTGTGGTAACTGCTACCACCCTGGCACCTATTCCTGCTGCTCCGGCACCAATCCATGCAGCATCGGGTGTGGTTTCAGTCTTCAGTGACATCTATGTAAGTGCAGCTCCGAATGCCAATTTTTTCCCGGGATGGGGACAAAGCACGATAGCAACGATAGTGGATCTTGGAGGAACCAACAAAACGCTAAAGTACTCTAATCTTAATTATCAGGGTGCGGAGTTTGGTGTTAATGTTAACGCCTCGGCTGCAAGCTACCTGCACATCGATGTCTATACTGAAAACGAAACAGCTTTGCAGATTACTCCCATCAGTAGTGCACCCGTACAGGAATTTCTGCTGGCAGTGAGTCCGCTGAATCAGTTTACATGGAACCGCTACGATATTCCGTTGTCGTCGTTTACAGGTGTCGATAAAAGCAAAATCTTCCAGTTTAAATTTGTAGGTTCGGGAGGTAAAACCATTTATGTGGATAACATCTACTTCCACAACAATGTGGTTTCATCCATCAACAATCCGATTACTGAACAGCTGAGAGTATATCCGGCTGTTGTGAACGAAAATCTGACGGTAGAAACCGAAAGTACCATCCGTACGATTACGGTGACCAGCATTACCGGACAAAAACTGATTGTACAAAATCCGGGTCAGAATACATCCAGTGTGGATATGAGCCAACTATCAAAAGGCAATTATTTTGTAACCATTGAGCTTGAAAACGGACAGACTGCTGTACGTAAAATCATCAGAATGTAACTATTCAATTAATTTATTGCCGATGTACTAAATACAGGTACATCGGCAATGAATATCTTTTTTTCAGACTCAGTTTGAACCAGCAAAAAGAGTTTGAACGGCCAATATCATCTTTTTTCAACTTACAAACAGATCATTAAAAGTCCGGTTCAACTGGCTTTCAGGATCATTACAACAAGACCAATGAGAAATCTCAACAGTTCAATTTTAGCAACGGTATTCTGCATGTTTATGTTTGCAGCAGTTAGTAACGCTCAGACTATCACTGTAGGAAGCGGGAGTTATACCAAAACATTCCCGGGAACCGATGCAGCCGGACGTAACGGATTTCCATCGGGCAGTCCGCAACTCAGCGGTAAAGCACTTGGTAAACCTGTTCCCACCAACGATTGGTGGTCGAAGCTGGTTAAGGAAAACCACGCCGATAACCTGTTCAACTATCCCTTTACGATGAAAACGGTAAACGAAGGATTAGTAGTAAGCTATATCCCCAGAGGGGTTATCGACGATCAACTACCGGTGGTAGTCGGTGTTACCGGCCTATCGACCAGCCGCACCACAGTTTCCGACTATTCCGACTGGACGGTAACAATGAACTGGAACGACGGAACCCGGAATTTTGAAACCACCTCGGGCATCGGAATGCCATTCTTGTATTTCACAAAGGGAAGCAGCGATGTGGCACAGGTTAAAATAAACCTGGGAACGGTAAGTGTACAAAACGAAATGATTGTAGTTACCAACCTGCGCAACGGTGCTGATTTTGCCATTTATGCTCCTGTGGGAAGTACCTGGACACAAAACGGAACAACTTATACCTCCACTTTGAATGGAAAGAACTATTGGTCGCTGGGATTTATTCCGCTTACAGCCACCAATGTGAATGCAGTAGCACAGGAATATAAAAAATACGCGTATGTATTTCCGGTTTCAACCACAGCCAGTTACAGCTACAACGAAACAACTTCGGTAGTGAGAACCGATTTTACAGTTACGACAGAGGTGAAGGAAGGCAGCAATACCAACATGCTGATTGGACTTCTACCCCACCAATGGGCCAACCTTGCCGCTAATTCGCCCCAACCAGCGGGCTACAGCTATGCCTCTATCCGTGGGGAATTAAAAACCCTCGAAGGCAACAGCTTCAGTGTGGAAAACAAATTCAAAGGCATTTTGCCCACTTTGCCCTATGTAAACAACTACAGTGTGGGCTTTAATCCTGCATTGCTCAACGAAAAAGTAACTGCCATCGAAAACGACCAGCTGGCTACCTGGACCGATTCGTACAACGAAGGTCAGGTGATGAACCGACTGATTCAAACTGCACGCATTGCGCATGAAACGGGCAACATCGCTTCACGCGATAAAATGCTGGCAACGGTAAAAGAACGCCTCGAAGACTGGCTCACCTATGAAGGTGGCGAAAAAGCATTTTTATTTCATTATAATACTACCTGGTCGGCGCTGCTGGGATATCCGGCTGGCCACGGTCAGGATACCAATATCAACGACCACCATTTTCATTGGGGCTATTTTATTCATGCCGCTGCCTTTCTGGAGCAGTTTCAACCCGGATGGGCACAGCAATTTGGCCCGATGATCGACCTGTTGGTGCGCGATGCTGCCACTACCGACCGCAACGATGCCTTGTTCCCCTACCTCCGCAATTTCAGTCCCTTTGCCGGACATAGCTGGGCCAATGGCTTTGCCACCTTCCCCCAGGGCAACGACCAGGAATCTACTTCCGAAAGTATGCAGTTTAACTCATCGCTGATTCATTGGGGTGCCATTACTGGCAATAAAGCCATCCGCGATCTGGGAATTTACCTCTATACCACCGAGCAAACAGCTGTGGAAGAATACTGGTTTGATGTATACGACCGCAATTTCCCAAGCTCCCAGCAATACAGCCTGGTTTCGCGGGTTTGGGGAAATAACTTCGACAACGGAACCTTCTGGACCGGCGATATTGCCGCTTCCTACGGCATCGAGTTATATCCGATTCATGGCGGATCGCTGTATCTGGGTCACAACCACGCCTATGCCACCAAACTCTGGAACGAAATCAAAGGAAATACCGGCATCATTAGCAATCAGGCCAACGATAACCTGTGGCACGATATAATGTGGCAATACAATGCTTTCACCAATCCGGCCGAAGCTATCAATCTCTATAATTCCTATCCCGGAAGAAACCTGAAATTCGGTGTTTCCGATGCACAAACCTATCATTGGTTGCATTCGATGAACGCTCTTGGCAAAGTAGATGCTACGGTAACAGCCGATTATCCGATTGCAGCCGTTTTCACAAAAGATGGGCGAAAAGCTTATGTAGCCCATAATTATGGAAATGCTCCTATAACAGTTACTTTCTCCGATGGATTTCAATTAGAGGTACCCGCCAACAGGATGGTTACCAACCTCGATGTGAATGTTGAAGGAACGCTGAGCAGCAGTTTCACTCAGGCATATCCGGGTGGAAGTGTGGCACTTACAGCTGTAGTGACCGAGGGAACTGCCTCTAAAGTTGAATTCTACAATGGCTCGACAAAGGTAGCTGAAGCAACACAAGCTCCGTATACGGCAGATGCCACCAACCTTGGCATCGGTGTGCATACCTTCTATGCGCGCATTTACGAAGGCGATAAATACAATACCACCAACAGTGTGACCGTAGTTGTTGGCGAACAAGTGCCCTTTGGCGGAAGTGCATGGGCCATTCCGGGTGTTATAGAAGCCGGCCGCTACGATAGCTTCGAAGGAGGTTCGGGACAGAATATCGCGTACTTCGATTTGAGTCCGGGTAACAGTGGTGATTTCCGGATGGATGAATCGGTGGATGTTGCTGCCAATACCAACGAGGGTGCTACTGTAGGCTGGATAAATGCCGGCGAATGGCTGGAATACACTGTAGATGTGGCTACAGCAGGAATGTACAGTTTTGCCTTCCGCTATGCTTCGGGAAATGCTTCGGGAGGAGGACCGTTCAAACTGATGTTGAACGGGCAGGAAATCAGTTCCGATATTACCGTTCCCTCGACTTCGAGCACTGTTTGGACCATCTGGGCCACCAAAACAGTTACTAATATTTCATTGAATGCAGGAAAACAAGTGCTAAGAATCAATTTCTCAAACGGTGAATTTAACCTCGGAAGAATGACCTTTACCCGTACGGGTGATCTTCCGTACAGTGTGCCTGTTGCAAATGCTGGTACCGATGTAAAGGTAGTTGTGCCTGCCACAACAGCAGTACTGAATGGTTCGGCAAGCACCGAATCGGGAGGAAAAGCCCTGAGCTATCAGT
>JANJXE010000372.1 GCA_024709185.1 Paludibacter sp. | reverse complement strand
CCAGCACTTTATCGATTAACACCATATCAAACAAAACAGGGTTCCCCTCTTTATTTCGAAAAGTATTTTCAACTAAAATTTCATCCACAATGCCTCCCTCGCGAGCCCAACGGTTGTTGTTTCCCATGTGCGAAGTTGCTCCGAGCATCCACAACCTGACTTCGCTGGACGCATTTCCGCCTAACACAGCTCTATCCTGAATCAATGCTACCTTAAAACCTCTTCTTGCAGCAGCAATTGAAGCACAGACACCGGCTATACCTCCTCCTACTACGACAAAATCGAATTGTATATTTGTTTGTTTTATTTTTCTCTCAAGTGAGAATTGCTCTATCAACATAACTATCTATTTTTTTTTTATTCTTATTTACGATAAAAATCCCTAACCCTAAAAGTAATCCTGCTATTGGTAATATGATATATTTTCCTGTTGCCGCATACACACCAATTGAAGCAATAATTAAACCTGAAGCAGCAATGGCATAACCAATTACACGCAGGCTGTATGAGTTATTTTTTGTTTCAGCAGCATCCTTACTTTCATCAGCCACTTGCAGAACTGCTTGCTTTTCCTTGTGTTCAATGTATGTTGCATATTTAGGGTCGACTTTCCGCTTGCTGATGAAATAGAGTTCGAAAACCAACAGCAACAAGATAGGCAACGAAACTCCCAGGATAGTTTCCTCTGTTCGGTTGAGTGAGAAACTGAAGAATATAGGTGTGATGAATTTAAAAAACGCATTTACCAGCAAACTGAAGACCGTGACGGTAACAACTGATTTTGCAGTCTGACGTTTTGAGAAAAGTGTCCAGATAATCGGCAAATAAAGCGGGACTCCTGTTAGTGCACCCAAACTGATAACCACGTTTACAATACCACCCATAGCCGGTATCAGCATCGCAACAACCACCGCCAGCACACCAAACAAAATGGTTGAGATGCGTGCAACTTTAATCATCTGCTTATCCGTTTTACCTGGATTGAGACGTTTGTATATATCATTGGTAAATACCCCCGAAGAAATATTCAGGGTGGCATTGAGAGAACTGGCTGTCGCGAACACCATACCACCCAGCATCATACCCAACATGCCAACCGGTAAGGCAATCTTGCACATCAACAGATATGCCCCTTCGCTCTCCATTCCCACCAGGCCCGGATTGTATACGCGATAAATCATGGGTGGCAACATCCACAACACAGGACTGATTACATACAATGCCCCAAACATCCAACCCACTTTTTTGGCATCTTTAGGTGTTTTTACACTGGTATAACGTTGCACATACGCCCAATTACCGCCCAAAAAAACTAAATTATAAAAACCAAAAGCAACTATAAACCAAATGGTATATTCATTATTGACTAAATTAAAAAAACCATCGGGAACATTTGCAATAAATTCGGTCACTCCACCAACCTGACTAAAAGCCAATGGGAGTACTATAATAACAGCACTTACCAATATTACAAACTGTAACACATCGGTCACCACAACCGCCCATAAACCACCAATAGAAACATAAATAATACTGATAGCACCTAAAATCAAAATACAGTAATAGATATTGAAATCTGTTGCTACACTTACAATCTTTGCCACCGGATAAAGAAAAGCGCCGCTGGTAAAAAGAGAGATAATCAAAAAGATATAAGTATATGTACGCTGGACATTTTGCCCCAAGCGGTTCGTGATAAATTCAGCGACCGTGAGTGTATTGGCTTTTCTCCATTTCGGTGCAATTACAAATCCGATGATGATGCCCGACAAGGCCATCGTCCATTGAATACCCAAGGCTACAGCCCCACTGCCATAGGCGATAGATCCCCACACCACAAAGGTTCCGGCAGAAAAGAAACCCATGAAAAGTGACAGCGAGCTCATCCACCAGGGGACTGCTCCACCTGCAGCAAAGAAAGATTTCATATCCTTTCCGCCGGCTTTTGCAAAAGCTACACCGGTGATTAAAACCAATATGGTAAAAATGAAAATAAAGACAAAATCGAGGTAATGCATATTAGAATGTGTTTTTATGATAAATGTTGTGAGACAAAGATATTCAAGATTAAATAAGCATTAACGAGATTATATGAAAATTAATGTAAACGTTTACTATTTATCAAAATCTTCTAAATTGATGACCGTATCTTTTGATAAATTTATTTCGATATTATCATGAGTTGATGTTTCATTAGAAAATCTGATAATTCTGTTACCTCTCATTAAGCCCTTCAACTCATAATATCCTCGTTCATCGGTTTTAACAAAATGTGTATTTCCTGTTTCTACCAGCACATTACTTAAGGGCTTCCCATCCTGATTGGTCACAATACCTGACACTTTAAAAGTACCGGGCTTGTTGATGTAGGTATCTGCAAACCATTGTCGCAGCTTAACAGTAGAAGGTCTGTCATCCAAATAATTGGCTGCTGAATGTGCTCCAATGCCTGAATTTTCCTTTTCCAGAGGCGAACCTGTAGCCGGAACCATAGTGACCCAGGGGAAAGTGTCATTATCTATCAAAAATACAGGTCGTCCTTTTAAACGCGCCACACGCGTACTCGTACCAATTTCACTTCCGTTCCATCCACCACCATCGGTATGCTGACAAGCATTGAAACCAATCCAGATATCGGCAATTTTGTCGTTTCTTAAACCGATGTAGCCTGTTGCAATGGCTCCTCTTGAAAATCCGGCAATAAAAACACCCGCAGGATCACCACCATAATTTTCGCACACCATTCGTATAGCCCTGATCGCATAATTGGCTGTTGAATCTGCATTTCCCCAGGCGTTCACTTCATTATACTGACCATCTGCACTTACAAAAGGTAATGCCAACCAAATGTATCCCTCTCCTTTTGAAATACCATATCCGTTTACTACATCTTCCACTTTGCCGGTAGAATAACAAGCTTTGTCGTAAAATATATTGGGGGCATATTCCACGATAACAGGATACTTTTTCCCTGGCTCCCAGTCGGTGGGCAAATAAAGGGTATGAAACACCTGAGTAGCATGGTATTCGGACAATAGCTGTTTGACTCTTTTTCCGGCAGCAGGAGCTATCTCTTCTGTGGGTGGAACGACCAGCCGCCCAGTTTCATCGTAATCAGCCGGCAAAAGCGGGTTCTCCACAAAAATCCGTTTTACTTCAATCTTACTGTTTATGGTTGTACCGGTTGCAAACAGGAGCTCAAAATAGTTGATTTCTTCGGGATTCACCATTTTATGGAGGTTATCTTTGAATTTTGGATGAAGATAAATGTATTGAATTTGAGTAGCCTGCGCACCAATGGCTATGGTAGTTGTACCGCCTTTCGATCCATCAATACCATAACCTCCAATTCCTCCCCAGCCATTCGTCACTGCCCAACAGGAAAGAGTTACCGGATTAGTTCCCAGGTTTTGAATTTCAATTCCCACCCGCTCAAAACTATTCAGATTCCACTTTTTATCAGGAGCAAAAATGCGAAAACCCGGATATGCACCGCTGGATACCGCAACGGTAACCTGAAGTTTGCCTCCTACAAAAGCGGCTGTTGTTTTGTCAGTTACAATCTGAAACGGTTCAAACGGTTCAAAGGAAACGGGGGCAGGCATATCAAGCACAGTTACAACAGGAGTGCCCGAAATACCAATTGAAGCATTGTTTTTATCAGAAGCACTAACCAATGAATAGCTAAAAGTACTGGTGGGCGATACCTGAAATGAGTAGGTTGATGAGTTTATTCCGGATACCGTAACAGTTGTACCAGTATGATTGTTGTAGGTAAATCCGAAAGGAGGCACTCCCTTAAAATTTACTGTAAGCGAGGTCGATTGGCCTGAAAAGATGGTAGCTGTTCCAGACAGAGTTGCACCTGGCATTTCAACACTAAATGTGGCAGAACCAGAAACATTGATGGGGCCGTTTGCATCGGAAGAGGCAGTCAGGGTATACGTTACAGTCGATGGTGGAGACACTGCAACTGCATATTTTCGTTCGGTAATATTCGTAACGGTAACCGGCGTGTTTCCATCTGTATATGTTACGCTGAAAGGTGCTACGGCAGCCGGAGGGAAGTAAATAAATACAGAATCTTTTTTGTTGGTGTCACCATAATAACCTATACTACCACCTTTCATTACCGTCGTAAATTGTTCATCATACAGAAAAATTTTCGGAGCAGTTGCTTCACCACTGGCAAGTGAACGAATCCAGAGTGATACAGTTCCGTTTTCAAGAGCATCAGAAGTTAAAAAGAAAAACAAACTATCTGATTCATAGATATTTCTGTTGACAAGATCGGTAACATCAATTTTCACAAACTTATTCTTGTCTTCTTTTTTCACCAGTATGGTTCCGAGCTTTTCACCATCGTTAGCAGAAAGAACTTTAGGGAATGTGCCTTCCAGGATAAATCCATCTCCCCGTGGATTATCTGTCGGCAAATTAAAGAAAATATTGTAGTTGGTTGGAAGTGTTGGCTTGCGTTTCAGGGCATATACCGCAACCGGAAAGTCGCCGGTCCCGGTTTTAAAATAATCATCGGATGCTGCTTCATACACCTGAAAACCAAGTTCGATCTTATCGCGGAAATATCCGGCCTCTTTCAAATCAAAGCCCACAATTCCATAGCGAAAAAAATTAGTTTTAGAGGCAATACGGATAGACGTATTCGCCGAATAATCCGTCGTTTTGGTGTTCATATCAAGGTATGTCGAAAAGAAGACATTTACCGTATCTTTTGGTACTGCTGAAACAGCCAACGCGGTGGTTAACGGGAACCAGAGGCTAAAACATAAAAAGAGGATTGTTTTCATGACGGCATTGTAAAAAAGGTTGAAAGACGTATCAAGTGTAGTGTACAAATGTACATACGAACCGGGCGAATTATGCCAATTTCGCTGACTTTTAGTGTAAACGTTTACAGAAAGAAATAAGAAGAGGATGAGCAACTAAGATACAGGTTTCGTTCTTTTATGTTCCGGTAACGAAGAAGAACGAATATGCAGGGGGGCATCAAAAATTTTAACTTCAACCGGGGCTTCCGGATTGTTTATCTTTTTTAGAAGTAATTCTGCTGCAGCGCGACCCATTTCCTTGGTTGGCTGAGAAACACTGCTAATATCCAGAATACGTCCTATTGGCGTTTCGGAAAAACCAGCCACAGCCACATCTTCCGGAACTCTTAATCCACGTCGCTTTAATTCCATCATGGCACCAATAGCAATAGGATCGTTGACAGCAAAGATAGCATCTGGTTTATTTTTTAAACTCAATAAATAATTAACACCCACTTTTGCA